>JAKDLE010000707.1 GCA_030453005.1 Pseudonocardia sp.
CCGCGCGCGGCCCCCGACGTTCGCGATCTTCCTGCCCGCCGCTCGCGGCCGCCCCGGGTGCGGAAGGACCACTCCCGGTTGAGGACGTAGGACGCGATGGTGGCCACCAGTACCGCCATGACCTTCGCGGTGATCGGCTTCTCGACGAGCACGGTGTTCTTCAGCACGAGGAACACGGCCGTGTCGATGATCCAGGTGGTGCCGCCGACCATCGCGAACTTCAGCAGCTCGCGGTGCCGGATCGCCACGGCACGGTAAGGCTCGGGGATCTGAGCCAACACCGACTCGACGACGGACACCCGGTGAATCGTGCCAGACGGGGCCCGCCCGAGCGGCACCGTAGGCTCCGTGCACCGTGAACACGTCCTCCACCTCCCGTATCGAGACGACCGGCGACGAGCTGCCGGTCGTCGGCATGGTCGGTGCCGGTCAGCTGGCCCGCATGACCCACCAGGCGGCCGTCGCGCTGGGCCAGTCGCTGCGCGTCCTCGCCGCCGACCCGCGCGATCCGGCCGCGCTCGTGTGCGCCGACGTCCACGCCGGAGCGGCGGCCGACCTCGCCGCGGTGCGCTCGTTCGCCACCGGCTGTTCGGCCGTCACGCTCGACCACGAGCAGGTGCCGCAGGACGTGCTCCGTGCGCTCGTCGCCGACGGGGTGCCGGTGCACCCCGGTCCGGACGCGCTGCTGTTCGCGCAGGACAAGCTCGTGATGCGCGACCGGTTGACCGAGCTCGGTGTGCCGGTGCCGCCGTACCGGCCGGTGCACGAGCCCGCCGACGTCGCCGCGTTCGGGGCCGAGCACGGCTGGCCGGTGGTGCTCAAGGCCGTGCGCGGCGGGTACGACGGCCGGGGGGTCTGGATGCTCCCGGAGGCCGACGACGGCCTCGTCGGGGAGCTGCTCGCCGCGGGCACGCCGCTGATGGCCGAGCGGGCCGTGCCGCTGCGCCGGGAGTTGGCCGCGCTCGTCGCGCGCTCGCCCCACGGGCAGGCCGCCGCGTGGCCGGTGGTGGAGACGGTGCAGGAGGGCGGGCAGTGCGTGCAGGTCCTCGCGCCCGCCCCCGGCCTCGACGACGACGTGGCCGTCGACGCCCAGCGGCTCGCGCTGCACCTGGCCGACACCCTGGGCGTGACCGGGCTGTTGGCCGTGGAGCTGTTCGAGCGCGCTCCGCGGAGCGCAGGCGGAGCGGACGTCGACACGGGCGGGGAGCTTCTCGTCAACGAGCTCGCGATGCGTCCGCACAACTCCGGGCACTGGACGATCGAGGGCGCGCGCACCTCGCAGTTCGAGCAGCACCTGCGCGCCGTGCTCGACTACCCGCTCGGCGCTACCACGCTCACCGCGCCCGCGGTGGTGATGGCCAACGTGCTGGGGGCGGCCACCGTGCCGCGGATGCGCACCGACGAGCGGCTGCACCACCTGTTCGCGCGCTTCCCCGACGTGAAGGTGCACCTCTACGGCAAGGCCGAGCGCCCGGCGCGCAAGGTGGGCCACGTCACGGTGCTCGGTGACGACATGGCCGACGTCCGGCAACGGGCGGGCCTCGCCGCCGCGTGGCTCTCCACGGGGGAGTGGCCCGACGGCTGGTCGGTGCACCCGGCGGCAGGTACATCCACGGAGGCGGCACATGGCTGACCCACGAGTCGGCGTGATCATGGGCAGCGACTCGGACTGGCGCGTGATGGAGGCCGCCGCGCAGGCCCTCGCCGAGTTCGACGTGCCGTTCGAGGTCGGGGTCTACTCCGCGCACCGCACGCCGCAGCGGATGCTCGACTACGCCGCCACCGCCGTCGACCGCGGTCTGCGCGTCGTCATCGCCGGGGCGGGCGGCGCCGCGCACCTGCCGGGCATGGTCGCCGCGGCCACCCCGCTGCCCGTGGTCGGGGTGCCGGTACCGCTGGCCACCCTCGACGGGCTGGACTCGCTGCTCTCGATCGTGCAGATGCCCGCGGGGGTCCCGGTGGCCACGGTCGCGGTGGGCGGCGCCCGCAACGCGGGCCTGCTCGCCGTGCGCATCCTCGCCGCGGGAGACCCCGTCCTGCTGGGCCGGATGGCGCAGTTCCAGGCGGACCTGGAGCGCACCGTGCTGGAGAAGGACGCGGCCCTGCGGTCCCGGGCCGCCGCGACCTGACCCACGTTCACTCGTTCGGGTGACAACCGCAGTCGCGCCTGCGTCGAAAGACATTCATGTAAGGCGCTCGCGGAATCGATCCCCTGACCCTCGGATCGCCTCGGCGTGAAGCAAGTTCCTGGATTCGTCGGGAACGGCATCGGGTTGCGGAGCGACGTACTCATGGCCATTCCTCCACCGCTTCCGGTGGACGCCGAGGACGCGGCGACCCTGCGGCACTGGGTGACGTCGGAGGCGGCAGGCCCGGCTGTCGCCCGGCGCGCGCGTGTCGTCCTGCTCTCGGCCGAGGGCCTGGGCCCCACGGCCGTCGCCGCCGAGGTCGGCTGTTCCAAGC
>JAKDLE010000054.1 GCA_030453005.1 Pseudonocardia sp.
AGATCCGGTACCCCGACGGCCAGCGTGCCGATGACCACGACGGCCGCGAGCCCCGCCAGGAGCAGCCCCGTGCGTCCGCGCGAGCACCCGGCCACCAGGCCGATCACGAGCACGGCCACCAGCACCCGGCCGCCGACGACGATTCCGGCGTCTCCGGGCAACGGGATGGCGGGGAACGTCACGGGCGGGTGCCGTCGAGCAGCCGCGCGGGGACGACGGTGACGGGGAACGGGCGCTGCGACCCGTAGCGCTCGTCGCCGACCACGTGGGCGACCTGCTCGTAGCTCCCGCCCGTGTGTTCGAACACCGTCAACGAGCCGGGCTCGGTGGGGTCGAGGAGCCAGTAGGTCGGTACGCCCATGCGTTCGTAGTGCGCCTTCTTCGTGTTCCGGTCGTGCAGCTGGGTGCTGCGGGACAGCACCTCCGCCACCATCAGCGGCGGGACCGGCAGGTGCTTCGACGTGAGGTCGGTGAAGCGGGTGACGAGGACGTCGGGCTGCACCTCGTTGTCGAACGCCGTCTGCACGGCGAACGGCGCTATCATCACCCGCTTGTCGCGGGGACACGCCGCGCGCATGTCGACATAGAGGGTCGCGCCCATCTCCTGGTGCTCCCAGCTCGGCGCGGGGCTCACGATGAGCACCCCGTCGATGAGCTCGTACCGGTTGCCGTCATCGGGCATGCCCTCCAGGTCGTCGACCGTGAACGGGCGACCTGTCGGGATGTGCGCGTGGCCGGTGGTCATGACCGCCATGGTCCCCTCCTTCCGTCACCAGGCATAGACGGGATCGGGGGCGCCACGGTTCCCTCGTGTCGTGGCGCCGTCGCGCTGCGATCCGCGGACCCTCGCCCGCGTCGAATCCGCCCTGTGGAACGAGCTGCCCGCCACGTTCGAGGGGGCCGGGCTGTCGCCGCTCGTTCCGCTGGGCACGTGTTCGGTACTGGGGCGCACCGACCTCGGCGACGGCGACGCCAAGCAACGGTGCCTCACCTCGTGTCTCGCCACCGAGCGCCTGGCCCTGCGCGCGCCCGCTCCTTCGTGACCCGCCCGCGCCGCAACCGAACGCACGTCTCCGGACCGCCGCCGGTCGTCACGGGCGGGTGCCGTCCAGCAGGCGGGCCGGGACGACCGTGACCAGGAAGGGGCGCCGCGCCGCGTACTCCTCGCCGCCGACGACGTGGGCGACCTGCTCGTACCCCCGGCCGATGAGGTCGAACACGGTGAGCGAGCCGGGCTCGATGGGGTCGAGCAGCCAGTACGTCGGCACGCCCATCCGCTCGTAGTGCGCCTTCTTCGTGTTCCGGTCGTGCAGCTGGGTGCTGCGGGACAGCACCTCGACCGCCAGCAGCGGCGGCACCGGCAGGTGCTTCGAGGTCAGGTCGGTGAAGCGCGCGACCAGCACGTCGGGCTGCACCTCGCTGTCGAACGCCGTCTGCACCGCGAACGGGGCGATCAGCACGCGCATGTCCCGAGGACAGGCCGCGTCCAATCGGATCCCCGCAGCGAAACCCATGGCCTGGTGTTCCCAGCTCGGCGCCGGACTCACGACGAGCACTCCGTCGATGACCTCGTACCGGTTCCCGTCATCGGGCATGCCCTCCAGGTCGTCGACCGTGAACGGGCGACCTGTCGGAATCGATGCCTGCTGGCTCGTCATGGACTTCATGGTCCCCTCCTTCCGTCAGCAGGCATAGACGGAGTCGGAGGCGCCGCGGTTCCCTACTTCTTCACCTTCCCCGCGTCCCCGCCGGAGTCGGTGGACAGCGCGGCGACGAAGGCCTCCTGCGGCACCTCGACCCGTCCGATGGTCTTCATGCGCTTCTTGCCCTCCTTCTGCTTCTCCAGCAGCTTGCGCTTGCGGGTGATGTCGCCGCCGTAGCACTTGGCGAGCACGTCCTTGCGGATCGCGCGGATGTTCTCCCGCGCGATGATCCGCGACCCGATCGCGGCCTGGATGGGCACCTCGAACTGCTGGCGCGGGATCAGCTCCCGCAGCTTGGACGTCATCGACGTGCCGTAGGCGTAGGCCTGGTCCTTGTGCCGGATCGCGGAGAACGCGTCGACCGCCTCGCCCTGCAGCATGATGTCGACCTTCACCAGGTCCGAGGCCTGCTCGCCCGCAGGCTCGTAGTCCAGGCTCGCGTAGCCGCGGGTGCGGGATTTCAGCGCGTCGAAGAAGTCGAAGATGATCTCAGCGAGGGGCATGGTGTAGCGCAGCTCGACCCGGTCCTCGGAGAGGTAGTCCATGCCGCCGAGCTGCCCGCGCCTGGACTGGCACAGCTCCATCACCGATCCGATGTACTCCGAGGGCACCAGGATCGTCACCTTGACGACGGGCTCGTGGATCTCGGCGACCTTGCCCGTGGGCCAGTCCGACGGGTTGGTGACCATCAGCTCGGTCGCCCCGTGCTTGTCGGCGGCGTCCAGCACCACCCGGTACACGACGTTCGGCGCGGTGGAGATCAGGTCGAGGCCCGCCTCGCGCTCCAGGCGGTCGCGGGTGATCTCCAGGTGCAGCAGCCCCAGGTAGCCGCAGCGGAACCCGAACCCCAGCGCCGCGGAGGTCTCCGGCTCGTAGGTGAGCGCGGCGTCGTTGAGCTGCAGGCGGTCCAGGGCGTCGCGCAGCTCGGGGTAGTCCGACCCGTCGACGGGGTAGAGCCCGGAGTAGACCATCGGCCGCGGCTCGCGGTAGCCCGTGAGCGGTTCGGTGGCACCGTGGCGCAGGGTGGTGATCGTGTCGCCGACCTTGCTCTGGCGTACGTCCTTCACGCCGGTGATCAGGTAGCCCACCTCGCCGACGCCCAGCCCGACGCTCGCCTTCGGCTCCGGGGACACGACGCCGACCTCGAGGATCTCGTGGGTGGCCCCGGTGGACATCATCTTGATCCGCTCGCGCGGGGTGATCCTCCCGTCGACGACGCGGATGTAGGTGATCACGCCGCGGTAGGTGTCGTAGACCGAGTCGAAGATCATCGCACGGGCGGGGGCGTCGTCGTCGCCGACCGGGGCGGGGGTGAGCCGCACGACCTCGTCGAGCAGCTCGCGGACGCCGAGCCCGGACTTCGCGGACACCCGCAGCACGTCGTCGGGCTCGCAGCCGACGATGTGGGCGATCTCCTTGGCGTAGCGGTCCGGGTCGGCCGCCGGGAGGTCGATCTTGTTGAGGACCGGGATGATCGTGAGGTCCTTCTCCATCGCCAGGTAGAGGTTCGCCAGCGTCTGCGCCTCGATCCCCTGCGCGGCGTCGACCAGCAGGATCGCGCCCTCACAGGCCTCCAGCGCGCGGCTCACCTCGTAGGTGAAGTCGACGTGGCCAGGGGTGTCGATCATGTGCAGGACGTGCTCGGTGCTCGTGCCGTCGGCGTGGCCGACCTTCCACGGCAGCCGCACGTTCTGCGCCTTGATCGTGATGCCGCGCTCGCGCTCGATGTCCATCCGGTCGAGGTACTGGGCGCGCATCGCACGCTCCTCCACCACACCGGTGATCTGCAGCATGCGGTCGGCCAGCGTCGACTTGCCGTGGTCGATGTGGGCGATGATGCAGAAGTTCCGGATCAGCTCCGGCGGGGTGAACGTCTTGTCGGCGTACGAGGCCACTCAGTGTTCCATTACGGTTGCAGGGTTCAGCTCCGGGGACGACCCCATCGTCCCATGTCGAGCGGGGTGCGCCGCCGGCGGCGTGAACGGCGAAGCGCGCCACCAGCTCGTGGCAGGCCTTCTCCGACGCGGGGCCCGCCGGGTGATCTCGGCGGCCGACATCCACGCCGTCATCCGGGGCGCGGCGGACCGGGAGTCGTTCGCGGTCGCGCTGCGCGAGCGGCTCCTCGGCCGACGGCTGGCCCAGTTCACCGCCCTCGTGCAGGAGTTCCTGCTGGGCGACCTGGCGCCCGGCGTCGACGCCGACGAGGCGGGGCAGCGCTACGCCGCGCTGGTCAGCCCCGAGCTGTACCACCTCGTGATCGAGGAGCTCGGCTGGACACCGGAGCGACACCGACGGTGGTCGGGGCGGCTGCTCCAGTCAGAGCTGCTCGCCCCGGGTACATGATCAGCGGAACCGGGACATGCCCGCCACGGGTGGCGGGTATGTCCCGGTCCTGGCGATCATCGGCCGTCGAAGCCGAGTCTGTGTCACGCGCCGTGCTCCGAGCGTCGACCGGATGGGCGAGCCCGCAGCCGGTTCACCCTCGCCGCGATGCTACCGGCACGTAGGGTCACCATCGTGGATGTCGCAGGCGGGAAGATCACGGTCGTGGACGCGCGGAGCGGGTGGATCACCGTCGCCGCGGCGTTCACCTCGATGGCCGTGGTGTTCGGGGTGGCCTACAGCTTCGGGGCGTTCTTCGCGCCGATGGCCGCGGAGTTCGGCACCGGCAGCGGCGCCACCTCGATGGTCTTCGGGGTCACGGCGTTCTGCTGGTTCGCCCTCGGCTCGGTCAGCGGGCGCGCGGTCGACCGGTACGGGCCGCGACCGGTGCTGTTGGTGGCCGCCGTCGCGCTGGCAGGCGGGCTGCTGGTCACCGCGGCCGTGGAGCAGCTGTGGATCGGATACCTGTCCTACGGGCTGGGCGTCGGTGTCGCCGTCGCGTGCGGATACGTGCCGATGGTGGCCGTCGTCGGGGCCTGGTTCGACGCCCGCCGCGCCATCGCACTCGCCGTGGCGGTGTCGGGCATCGGGATCGGCACGCTGGCCGGGGCGCCGCTGGCCGCGGCGTTGATCGACGCCGTGGGGTGGCGTCGCACCCACGTGGTCTTCGGGATCGCGGGTGCGGTGTTGCTGGTGGGCTGCGCGTTCGTCGTGCGCCGACCACCGGCGCCGCCTGCAGGCCCGTCGATACGGGTCGGGGCGCTCGTGCGCACCGTCGCGTTCCGTTCGATGTACAGCGCCACGGTGCTGTCCTCGCTCGCGCTGTTCGTACCGTTCGTGTTCCTGCCCACCGACGCGCTCTCGACCGGGGTGTCGCCGGTGGCGGCGGCCGCGCTCGTCGGCGTCATCGGCGTGGCGAGCGTCGTCGGGCGCCTGGCGATGGGCGCCGTCGCCGAACGCCTCGGGCGGATCCGGACCTTCCAGTCCTGCTTCGCGCTGCTGGGCGTCAGCTTCGCCATCTGGTTCGCCGCCGACTCCTACGCCGTGCTCGTGGTGTTCGCGGTCGTGCTGGGCCTCGGCTACGGCGGCTGGATCGCGCTACAGCCCGCCGTCATCGCGGAGCTGTTCGGGCTGCGCGGGCTCGGCGGCGTCGTCGGCCTGATCTACACCTCCGGTGGCATCGGCGCGTTGCTCGGAGCCCCGCTGGCCGGGGTGCTCATCGACGTCACGGGCGGGTTCGGATGGGCGATCGCCTTCGCCGGGATCTGCGGTGTGGGCTCGTTCCTCGCCCTGCTCCCCCTGGGCCGGGCCGATGTCGTCCACCCCGACGCTGCGCTGTAGCATGGCCAGTCGAGCGTCCGGCGTGTCCTGAAGAGTGAGCACAATCTCCTCGCCGTCTGGGCCTTCCGGACAGAGACCGATCAGCGGCAGAGAAGTCAGCGCAGAGAAACCCGAGGCATACGCGTGGCCAACATCAAGTCCCAGATCAAGCGGGTCAAGACCAACGAGAAGCGCCGTCAGCGCAACAAGTCGGTCAAGTCCTCCGTGCGCACCGTCGTGCGTCGCTTCCGCGAGGCCGTCGAGGCGGGCGACACCGAGAAGGCCACCGAGCTCTCCCGTGCCGCGTCCCGCGCCCTCGACAAGGCCGCGGGCAAGGGCGTCATCCACAAGAACCAGGCCGCGAACCGCAAGTCGGCGATCGCGAAGCGGATCCAGTCCGTCTCCGCCTGAGTTCCGCGCACCTCAGCTTTCGGCGTCGCCCCCTCCGGGGAGCGGCGCCGTTGGTCTGTGCGGGCCGGGGTCAGCGAACCCCGCGAGCGTCGCAGATGCGCATCACCGCGAGTTCCAGGGCGTACGCGGGGTCGGCGGCCGCTCCTTTGACCTCCGCATTGAGCTGTGCCGCGACGGCGAATGCCGCGACGAGGCCAGCCGGCCGCCAGTTGCGCACCTGTTGCTGAGCCTTGCGGATCTTTCCGGACGGCATACCGAGCGTGGCGGCCAGCCGGTACGGGTCACCGCCTCCAGCCGATCCCACCCTCGCCACCGTGCGGACGCCGTCGGCGAGCGCGTCGGCGATCAGCACGGCGGCCACACCGCCTGCCTGCGCCCACCGCAACGCCTCCAGCGCTCCCGCGCGGTCGCCCGCCATCGCCTTGTCGGCCACGGTCCAACCGGTGACCTCGGCGTGGCCGCGGTGGTAGCGCCGCACCGCCACCCCGTCCACCGTGCCACCGGTGTCGGCGACCAACTGGGCAGTGGCGGACGCCAGCTCGCGCAGGTCCGCCCCGACGGCCTCGACCACCATCTCGACGGCGTCACGGCTGATCCGTCCGCCGGCACGACGAACCTCCGCCGCGACGAACTCGGCGCGCTGCTCCGGCCACCTGACCCGCTCGCACGAGGTGACGACGGCTCCGCCTTTGCGCAGCTGATCTGCGAGCGCCTTGTTGCGCGCCCCACCCGCGTGGGCGACCACCAGCACGATGCCCTCGGCGGGCTCGACCGACTGCTCGACGATCGCGCCCGCCAGGTCCTTGCCCGCATCGTGCGCCGCCTGCACCACGACCACGCGGCCCTCCGCGAACAGCGACGGGCTCAACGCATCGGCCAGCGCGACCGGGGTGAGCTCGGAGGCGCGGTAGCGACGCAGCTCGGCGCCGGGCTCGGACTCGCGCACCTCCGCGACGACGTCGGCGACGGCCCGTTCGACCAGCAGCTCCTCCTCGCCGAGCACGAGCCGGACCGGTGCGGGAGCCACCCGGACATGGTGGCGCACGACCCCGACACCACGTGAGCCGCCTCCCACATCGCGGGCCCGGCTTGGGCGCGGCCCCGATGATGTCGTATCGTGACCCGCACAACTGAATATGGCTCATCCAGAGGGGCAGAGGGAACGGCCCGTTGAAGCCCCGGCAACCGGCGAGACACGCAGCGTCTGACGCATCGACGACGTGCTCGATCACGGTGCCAATTCCGACCCGCACGGTGCGGGGAAGATGAGGAGATCTTCGATGTCGCTCGTTGCTGAGCACTCTGCGTCCACCACCTACGACCTGGGGCCCGCGCGCGCCCTGTCCTGCCGGGAGTGCGGCCACCAGACGCCGCTCGCGGCGGAGTTCGCGTGCCCCCAGTGCTTCGGCCCCCTCGAGGTGGCCTACGACTTCGGTGGCGTCACCCGCGCCTCCATCGAGGCGGGCCCCCGTTCGATCTGGCGCTACCGCGGCCTGCTGCCGGTGCCCTCGACCGTGCAGGACCACGCCAACACCGAGCCCGGCATGACCCGGCTCATCAAGGCCGACCGCCTCGGCGCCGCGCTGGGCCTGCGCAACGTCTGGATCAAGGACGACACCGGCAACCCCACGCACTCGTTCAAGGACCGGGTGGTGGCCGTGGCGCTGGCCGCCGCCCGGGAGCTGGGCTTCACCGTGCTGTGCTGCCCGTCGACCGGCAACCTCGCCAACGCGGTGGCGGCCGCCGCCGCGCGTGCAGGCTGGGACTCGGTGGTGTTGATCCCCGAGTCGCTGGAGCAGGCCAAGGTGCTCACCACGGCGGTGTACGACGGCACCCTGCTCGCCGTGGACGGTAACTACGACGACGTCAACCGGCTCGCCACGGAGCTCGCCGCCGAGCACGAGGACTGGGCGTTCGTGAACGTGAACGTGCGGCCCTACTACGCGGAGGGCTCCAAGACGCTGGGCTACGAGGTGGCCGAGCAGCTCGGGTGGCGGCTGCCCGAACAGATCGTGGTGCCGGTGGCGTCGGGCTCGCAGCTCACGAAGGTGGACAAGGGCTTCGCCGAGTTCGGCGCACTGGGGCTCGTGGAGCCCACCCCGTACACGGTGTTCGGGGCGCAGGCCACGGGCTGCTCGCCGGTGGCGAAGGCGTTTGAGGACGGCCAGGACTGGATCCACCCGGTGCGGCCCGACACCATCGCCCGCTCGCTGGCGATCGGCAACCCCGCCGACGGCCCGTACGTGCTCGACACCGTGCGCCGCACCGGCGGCTCGGTCGGGCACGTCACCGACTCCGAGATCGTCGACGGCATCCGCCTGCTCGCCCGCACCGAGGGCGTGTTCGCCGAGACCGCGGGCGGGGTCACGGTGGCCACCACGCGCAAGCTCATCGAGGCCGGGAGGATCGACCCCGACGCCGAGACGGTGCTGCTGATCACCGGCGACGGCCTCAAGACCCTCGACGCCGTGGCCGGGCACATCGGCCCGACCGCCACCGTGCCCTCCACGAGCGCAGCGGTGCGCGAGGCGCTGGAGAACCGGGGACGCTGAGCGCCACCGTGGTCGCCGTCGACGGCGGGCGGGCAGCGGGTCGCCCCGGGTGACCAGCTCGGCCGAACCGTCGCCCGCGACCACCGCGACGTCGCCGCCCTCGTCGGTGCGCACCACCGCCACCCCGGCCCGTTCCAGCCCGCCGACCAGGCCGGGGTCGGGGTGGTGGTAGCGGTTGCCCGCTCCCACGCTGACCAGCACCGCGCGGGGCGCGACGGCGTTGAGGAACTCGACGCTCGTGTAGCGGCTGCCGTGGTGGGGCATCTTCAGCACGTCGGCGCGCAGGTCGATCCGCGAGGACACGAGGTCGGCCTGCGCGGCGAGCTCGACGTCCCCGGTGAGCAGCGCCGTACCCGCGGGGGTGGTGGCCCGTAGCACCAGCGACCCGTCGTTGACCGCCGTGCCGTCCTCGGGGTCGAGGTGGGTGTCGGGATGTCGGGGGCCGAGGCCGTCGAGGACGAGGCCGGGCCACGCCAGCCGCCGCCCGGCGGTGAGCTCCACCAGCTCGGCGCCCGCGTCCGCGGCGGATCCGGCGACGTCGGCCAGCGCCCACCGCGGCTCGTGCACCGGCCCGACCGCGACCGTGCCGACGGCCCGCCCACGCAGCGCACCGTCGAGACCGCCGACGTGGTCGGCGTGCAGGTGGCTGAGCACAACCAGCGCGAGGGTGTGGACGCCCAGGCGGTCGAGGCAGGCGTCGACCGGGCCGGTGTCGGGCCCGGCGTCGATGAGGACCGCGTGGCCGGGAACCCCGGTGGCGAGCACGACGGCGTCGCCCTGCCCGACGTCGCACGCCACGACGTGCCACCGCGGCGGGGGCCAGCCCGGCGGCACGATCCGGGTGGGCACGAGCACCAGCGCGAGGCCGAGCAGCACGGCCAGCAGCAGCGCACGGCTCCGCGGCGCGCGTCCACACAGCACCAGCAGCCCCAGCGCGGCCACCAGCAGCAGCGCTCCGCCGACGCCCTCGGGCCACGGCACCACGGCTCCGGGTACCGCCGCCGCCCGGTCGGCGATCCCCACCATCCAGCCCACCGCGGGCCCCGCGAGCCACGCGCAGGCTCCCGCCGCGGCCGGGCTGAGGGGCGACACCACCGCGGCCAGCACCCCGAGCACCGTGGCCGGGGCGACGGCGGGCACCACGAGCAGGTTCGCGAGCATCGAGACCGGAGCGACCTGCCCGCCGAGCCCCGCGATCACCGGGGCGGTGGCGATGAACGCGGCGGCAGGCACGACCAGCGCCGAGGCCGCCCACATCGGCAGCCCGCGCCCGCGCAGCGTCTCCGCCCAGCCGGGAGCCACGAGCACCAGTGCGCCGGTGGCCAGCACCGAGAGCGCGAACCCGGGGTGCACGGCCAGCGCCGGGTCGACCAGCAGGAGCACGATCACGGCCGCCGCCAGCGCGGGTACCGCCGAGCGGCCGCGACCGAGGGCGAGCGCGAGCAGCACGATCGCGCCCATCACCGCCGCCCGCACCACGCTCGGCGACGGTCGGGCGAGCACCACGAACGCCGCCGTCGCGACCATGCTCAGCACCGCGCTTCCCCGCGGGCCTGCGCGCGCCAGCCGCGCCAGCCCCAGCACCGCCCCGGCGATGATCGTGAGGTTCGCGCCCGAGACGGCGGTGAGGTGGGTGAGGCCGGACGCGCGGAAGTCGTCCTGGACCTCGGTGGTCTGCCTGCTCGTGTCGCCGACGGCCAGGCCGGGCAGTAGCCCGGCCGAGGGCTCCGGCAGCACCCCCGCCGCCTCGCGCAA
>JAKDLE010000708.1 GCA_030453005.1 Pseudonocardia sp.
AGCCAGCATCAGCCGGGTGGTGCGCTGGGTGGCGGACAGGAACAGCGTCTGGGTGGCGGGGGAGGGATCCGTGCCGAGCTGCTCGGCGAGCGCGCTGCGGAGGGCCTTGTACACGAGCAGCGCACCCCCGGACTCGCCACTGCGCTGGTTGGCCGACATCGCGGCCCGGCACGCCTCCTCGTCGAACGGGTCGTCGCGCAGCGCCGCGGTGGCTACGTCGACAGCCGTGCGGTGGGCATCCATCTCGAGCGCCGCGGTCCACCAGCAGGCGCGGGCGCGGCGCAACTGCCGGTCGGCCAGCCTGCGCAGCTCCTCGGTCCAGGGCGCGTCCCGCTCCTCGGCCAGCGGGCGTCCCGCCGTGAGCAGTCCCGTCGCCCGTTCGGCACTGGTGGCGGCGAGGGCGTAGCGCCGGTGGGTGAGCTCGCGCTCCGCGGTCAGTACCAGGTCCTCGGCCTCGAACAGGTCGATCGTGATGCGCTCGTCGAGCACCAGGCGGTAGCCGGTGGGCCCGCCGCCGATCCGCTCCCGCCCCAACGCCCGCCGAAGCCTGCTGACCAGTACGGCGATGTTGCGCTCGGCGTGCTCGGGCGGGCGGGAGCCCCACAGGACGTCGGTCAGGAGGCCGACGGGCACGAACTGGCCGTGCCGGGCGGCGAGCAGCTTGAGCAGCCGCTGAGCCTGCCCCGTGGGTGCGGGGCCGGCCAGGTCGCCCTCGACGGCAAAGGTCCCGAGCAGAGTCAGCTTCAGGTGACCGGGTCGCACCCCGCGGATGGTACCGCCGGTCGGCCCACCGGATGGGGCCCACGCAGGCTGCGCGAAGCGCCGACGACGTCCGCCCGTGACGCGCTGGCGCGGGTCCACGACCGGGCCGAGGGAACGGCCGCCCACCCGACGGGGCTCACCGTCGCGCGGGTCCGGTCCGGTCGGCGGTGAACGTGATCGCCCCGAGGTTGTCGCGGTAGCGGTGGAAGGTGCGCCAGATCCTCGTCAGCCGGGGCAGGACCTCGGGGTGGGCGATGGCGCGGGCGAGGACGCCGACGGTGCCTGCGATGCCCTCGTCGGAGAGGACGGTGCGGGGATCGAGCAACAGCAGCGGGCAGGCCTCCTCGGCGCGCACGGTGAACCCGCCGTCGTCGAGCAGCCGGTGCCACTCGGTGCGGGTCAGGGGGCGGGCCCCGATGCGCAGGACCTCGGTCAGGACAGTCTGGATCTCGGACTTGGCGTTCTCGGTCAGATGGTCGGGGGTGAGCAGTAGTTCGTGGATGCCGTACCGGCCGTCGGGGCGGAGCAGCCGCGCGGCCTCGGCCACGATCTCGACCTTGCGGCGGTGCGGTTCCAGGGTCAGCAGTGCCTCGCCGTAGAGCACCGAGGCGCTGTCGGGGGGTAGTCCTGTCCGGTGTGCGGGCGCGACGATGCAGCGTTGGTCAGGCCCGCTGAGTTCTGCTCGGGCGCGAGCGGCCTCGGCTTCGCCGCGTTCGACTCCGACGTAGGAACGTGGCCGTCCGGTGAGGGCGAGGGCGGTGGTGCGTCCCAGACCCGGCCACATCTCCACCACGTCGTCGCCCGGGTCGATCGCGAGCTGCTCGATCATCCGTCGCGACGGTTCGAACCCACCTGGGCGCATGACGCGCTTGCCGAGCCGGGCGAGCATCCAGTGCGCGGGCATCCGGCGCAGCGACAGACCCTCTCCGAGACGGGGGCCGGACGATGTCGGTGTTGAGTGGACCATGCGCGGAAGCGTAGCTGTGCCTTACCTAAATTCTAACCGAGCAGTATCAACGACAGGCGCGAAGGCTCGACCGCCTCAACCGCGTGCGGCATGGACGCCGGGAGGTGCATCAACCCGCCCGGGCGGAGATCGACTGTCCGCTCGGCTGCGGTGATCCGGAGATGGCCGTCGACGGCCTGCAGCAACAACGGACGCGGCGCGCGGTGTTCCTTCATGTGGTGTCCACGCTCGAACGCCAGCACGATGACTCGGGCGCCTGCCGTCTCGAGGACGGTGTGATGGCCGAGCTTGCCCGCCTCGATCGGTGCCGAGGCCCGCAGGTCTTCGATAGCCGTCAGCTCGGAGTCGCTCATGTGCGCGAATTCTGCCGGAATCCCGATGCCCGTCGACGGGGGGCCTGGCTGGACGGAGCCGTCGATCGTGTCGGCGCCGCCCTCGCCGAACAGCGCGTCGTTGCCCGCCCCGCCGAGCAGTTGGTCGTCCCCGCCGCCCGCGAAGATCGCGTCGTTGAACTCCGAGCCGCAGATCACGTCCGCGTCCGGCGTCCCGAAGATCACCTGCGGTCGCGTCGCACCGCTGCGGTCGGTCGTGCATCCGGGGGCAGGCGTGTACGTGATGGTCACCAGGCCGTCGCCGGAACGAGCCCCGTTCTCCATTCCGGTGCCGTCCGGGGTGAAGCCGCTGCCACCACCACCGGCCCCGCCGGCACCACCACCGCCACCGCCGT
>JAKDLE010000709.1 GCA_030453005.1 Pseudonocardia sp.
GCCGATTCTTTTCAAGCGCAGGCCGACGAGCAGTCGAAGATCGCCGACGAGAGTACCGGCGCGCCCACGATCAGCGACACGGTGGCGGTGCCGGCCGCCAGAAGCAACCCGGTGCCGAGGATCTTGCCGGCGTCGATGGGCAGGGCCTCGCCGATCTCGTAACGCCCGCCGGCCAGGTAGCGCAGGGGGAGCGCGAGACCGGCCGTCAGCCCGCCGGCGAAGCCGCCGCCCGGATGGTTGTGCCCGGCGAAGAAGAAGTACACCGACAGCACCATCACGGTGGGGAACACCAGTCGGGTGGTGATCTCGAGGATCAGCGAGCGGGTCTTCGGGTCGGTGACGCGGGTGCCGAACAGGCGGGTCGCGCGCGTGGCCGGGGGCCCGAGGGCGTCATCGGGCGCGTCCGAGATGCGCGGGGCGACGCCGAACCGGTGGTGGCGGAACACGAGGCTGGCGACGCCCGTGGCCGCGACGAGCAGCACCGAGATCTCGCCGAGCGTGTCCCAGGCGCGGATGTCGACGAGCAGGACGTTGACCACGTTCTTGCCGCCGCCGCGTTCATAGGCGGCCGCGGGCATGGCTTCGGAGATCGGCGCGGCGGTGCGCGCTCCCATGGCGTAGGCGCCGATCAGGGCGACGGTGAGGCCGACCAGGCCGGACAGGACGATGCGGGCCGAGCGCAGCCGGAACAGTCGGTGCGTGGTGTGCGGCATCGGTGTCTCGGCCGGCAGCTTGCGCAGCACCAGCACGAATACGACCAGCACGAGGGTTTCGACGAGGAACTGGGTCAAAGCCAGGTCGGGGGCGCCGTGCAGGGCGAAGATCATGGCTACGCCGTAGCCGGTGAAGCCCATCATGAGCACGGCGGCGAGGCGGTTGCGCAGCACGGTCGCGGCGATGGCGGGAGCGATCATCAATAGCCCCACGGCCAGCTGCCACGGGTTGTTCCAGGCTTGCACCTCGATCTGCGGAGCGCCCACGACGTAGAGGGTCGCGATAGGCAGTACAACCAGCGTCGCCAGGATCGTCGCCTGTGTCAGCGGCAGTGAACCGCGCTGGACGGTGGCGGTCATGCGCAGCGAGAGGCGGTCGGCCAGCCGCAGCGCGAAGTCGTAGACGCGGTCGGCGTTGCCGAGAGGCGGGGGCCTCGGCCGTATCCTGCTCACCCGCCTGTGGATGGCGAACAGTGCGCCGCCGGCGGCGAAGACGATGATGGTCAGCACGAGCGGAAGCGAGGGCCCGTGCCAGAGCGCCAGGTGGTACGGGTCGGCCGTATCCGTCGCCGTGAGCGTGTCCGCGTAGGGGGCGAGCAGGTTGTCGATCGTGGCGGGCATCAGGCCGGTCACGAGGCCGCCGGCGGCGAGGAGCGCCGGCGCCGCCAGCAGCATGGGTGCGGGGCGGTGCATCCCGGTGACGGCGGAGGTGGACGCGGGGCGGCCCTTGCCGGAGAATGCGCCGAGCAGGATCCGCAGCGAGTATGCGACGGTGAAGATCGAGCCGACCGTCAAGCCGATCAGCAGCAGCGCGGCGGCGACCGGCGAGTGATCCATCGCCTCGAACGCGGCCTCTTTCCCGACGAAGCCCATGAACGGGGGGACCCCCGCCATGCTCGCGGTCGCGAGGACCGCGATGATCGCCATCGCCGGGCTGGCCCGGCCCAGGCCGGCGAGCTTGCGGATGTCGCGGGTGCCGGTCGTGTGGTCGATGGCGCCCGCGATCATGAACAGCGAAGACTTGAACATGGCGTGTGCGACGACGATGGCCATGCCGGCCAGGGCCGCGTCGCGGGTGCCGGTGCCGACGAGGACCATCATGAACCCGAGCTGGCTGACCGTGCCGAAAGCCAGCATGAGTTTCAGGTCGTACTCGCGCAGCGAACGCCAACCGGCCAGGATCATGGTGCCGACGCCGAGCCCGAGGATCAGCGGCCGCCAAGCGGGCGTCTCGGCGAACGCGGGGGCCAGCCGGGCGACGAGGAAGATGCCGGCCTTGACCATCGCCGCGGCGTGCAGGTAGGCGCTGACGGGGGTCGGGGCCGCCATCGCGCCCGGCAGCCAGAAGTGGAACGGGACGATCGCGGACTTGCTCAACGCGCCGACCACCAACAGCGCCACCGCCACGTTGACCAGTACACCCGTCGGCGGGTCGGCGACGATCTCGGAGAGCAGATAGGTTCCCGCCCGCTGGCCGATGGCGACGATCCCCACGAGCATGGCCAGCCCGCCGGCCGTGGTCACCAGCAGCGCCTTGGTGGCCGCGTAACGGCTCGAGGCCCGTTCCCCGTAGTGCCCGACCAGCAGGAACGACAGGACCGTCGTGATCTCCCAGAAGATGTAGAGCAGCAACATGTTGTCGCTGAGCACCAGGCCGAGCATGGCGCCGGCGAATCCGGTGAGCTCGGCTGCGAACACGCCCAGGCGAGGCTCGTCGTCATGGAAATAGCGGGCGCAGTA
>JAKDLE010000055.1 GCA_030453005.1 Pseudonocardia sp.
CCCGCTGGATCGGGGTGCCGCAACGGCCGCAGGGGCGGTCGGCCCGGCCGTAGGCGTGCAGGGAACGGTCGAAATAGCCCGAGGCGCCGTTGACGTCGACGTAGAGCGCGTCGAACGAGGTGCCCCCCTGCTCCAGCGCGGCGGCCATCACCTCGGTGGCCGCGTCGAGCACGGCGCGGCCCTGGGCCCGGGTGAGGCGCTCGGTGGACCGCTCTCCGTGCAGGCGGGCCCGCCACAGGGCCTCGTCGGCGTAGATGTTGCCGATCCCGGAGACGACGGTCTGGTCGAGCAGGGCCCGCTTGAGCCCGGTGCGGCGGCGGCGGATGGCGGCCACGGCGGCGTCGAGGTCGAACGCCGGGTCCATCGGGTCCCGGGCGATGTGGGCCACCGGCTCGGGCAGCAACCCCCCGGGCAGCGACCCCCCGTCTGCGGCCGGGACGAGCGGGTGCACGGAGAGCCCGCCGAACGTGCGCTGGTCGACGAACCGCAGCTCGGGCCCGTCGTCGGCGAACCCGATCCGCACGCGCAGGTGCCTCTCCGGGGCGCGGTCGGGCGCGGCGACCAGCATCTGACCGCTCATGCCCAGGTGGGCGAGGACAGCGTCGTCGCCGGGTGCGCCGCCATCGAGGTCGAGCCACAGGTACTTGCCGCGCCGCCGCGCCCCGGTGATCGTGCGGCCGGCCAGGCGGGCGGCGAAGTCGGCGCCGCCCGCGACGTGGCGGCGCACGGCGCGGGGGTGGCGGACCTCGACGGCCGCGATCGTCCGGTCGAGCACGTGGTCGGCGAGGCCGCGGCGGACGACCTCGACCTCGGGGAGCTCGGGCACCGGGTGCTCAGGACGCGGCGGAACGGGCGGAGGCAGCCTCGGCGGTGAGGGTGCGCCAGGCGAGCTCGGCGGCCTTCTGCTCCGCCTCCTTCTTGGTGCGCCCCTCGCCGATCCCGAGGTCCCGGCCCGAGACGACGGCGGTGGCCGTGAAGACCTTCAGGTGGTCCGGGCCGTCCTCGGTGATGCGGTACTCGGGCACGCCGAGCTCACCCGCGGCGGTGAACTCCTGCAGGCTCGTCTTCCAGTCGAGCCCCGCCCCGAGCAGCGGGGCGCCCACGAGCAGGGAGTCGAAGAGGCGGTCGACCACGCCGCGCGCGGTCTCCAGGCCGTGTTCCAGGTACACCGCGCCGATCAGCGCCTCGGTGGCGTCGGCCATGATGCTGATCTTCTCGCGGCCGCCGGTGAGCTCCTCGCCGCGGCCCAGGTACAGGTAGGCGCCGAGCCCGTCGGGGCCGATGCCCTCGGCGACCCCGGCGAGCGCGTGCATGTTGACGACGCTCGCCCGCAGCTTGGCCAGCTGCCCCTCGGGAAGCTCGGGGTGCTCGCGGTAGAGCCGCTCGGTGACCACGATGCTGAGCACCGAGTCGCCCAGGAACTCCAGGCGCTCGTTGGTGGGCAGCCCACCGTTCTCGTAGGCGTAGCTGCGGTGCGTCAGCGCCAGGGTGAGGATCTCGTCGCCGAGCTGCACCCCCAACGCAGCGAGCAGGGGTCCGCGGTCGCCCACGAACCCCTGCCTGCCACGTTCGGTCATGAGATCCGGGGATCAGGCCGGACTGACGACCTGGCGGCCGTCGTACTGCCCGCAGGTCGGGCACGCCATGTGCGGGGGCTTGGCGGCCCGGCAGGCGCGGTTCGAACAGGGGGCGAGCGTGGGGGCAGTGGCCTTCCACTGCGACCGACGCGAGCGCGTGTTCGACCGCGACATCCGGCGCTTCGGAACGGCCACGATGAATCTCCTAGCAGTACTCGGGTGACCGACTGGGGGGCAGTCGGTGGGCTCAGTCGGCGGAGAGCCGCTCACGCAGGGCGGCCCATCGAGGGTCAAGTGTCTCATGCCCGTGGTCGGGCCCGAGGTCGGCCCACTTCTCGCCGCAGTCGACGCACAGTCCCGGGCAGTCGGCCCGGCACAGCGGCGCGAGCGGCAGCGCGAGGACCAGGCCGTCGCGGACCACCTGCTCGAGGTCGAGCTGCTCGTCGACGATGCGCGGGATCTCGTCGGCGTCGGTGGTCTCCACCGTGGCGCTGTCGGGGAACGCGAACAGCTCACCGAGCTCGACGGTGATCTCGTCGGCCAGCGGGTCGAGGCAGCGGGCGCACTCGCCCTCCAACGCCGCGTGCGCGGTGCCGGAGACGTAGACGCCCTCGCTGACCGACTCCAGCCGGATGTCGAGCTCGACGGGGCTGCCCTCGGGCACCCCGATCGTCTCGATGCCGAGGCGGGCCGGGGACCCGGGGCCGGGGATCGTCCGGGTGTAGCTGCGCATGGCACCGGGCCTGCGCCCGAGCTCCCTGGTCCCGAAGACCCAGGCGCTCGTCGCGTCGGCGCGGGGGCCGCGCGTGGGGTGGTGTGCGCTCACCGCACCCAGGGTAGGCCGATCAGCGCGCGGGCGCGGGCGGGCCCTGCGGCGCCTCGGGCACGGCGCGGTCGAAGCGGTCGGCGATGAGCGCGGCCAGGCCCAGGAACGCGTCGCGGGTGCGGGGCCGCAGCCGGGCCAGCTCCACCCGTCCGCCGGTGGCGAGGTGCGGGTCGTGCGGCACCTCGACGACCGCACGGCACCGCGCCTCGAAGTGCTCACGGATGCGGGTCGCGTCGACCTCCACGGACGTGCGGTCGCAGGAGAGCACCACCAGCGCGTTGCGGGCGAGGTCGGCGTGTCCGTGCGCGAGCAGCCAGTCGAGCGTCTTGCTGGCCCGGCTGGAGCCGTCGACCGTGGGTGCGCCGACGATGATCACACTGTCGGCGAGCGTGAGGGTGCCCTCCATCGCCGAGTGCACGAGCCCGGTGCCCGAGTCGGTGATCACGATGTTGAAGAAGCGCGCGAGCAGCCTGCAGACGTGCTCGTACTCCTCGCGGCTGAACGCGTCGCTCGACGCCGGGTCCTGCTCGGAGGCGAGCACCTGCAACCGGCCCGCGAGGCTCGTGTAGCGGGTGACGTCGGCCCAGGAGCCGATGCGGTCGAGGTCGCGCAGCAGCTCGCGGACGGTGACCGAGGACTCGCCGGTCAGTCGGTCGGCGAGCGTGCCCGCGTCGGGGTTGGCGTCGAGGACCACGACGCGGTCGCCGCGGTACTCGGCGAGCGCCAGGCCCAGGCAGGTGGTGACGGTGGTCTTCCCGACCCCACCCTTCATCGAGGTGACGGCGATGCGGTGGGTCTCGCTGAGCGGGCGCCGCAGCCGGTGCACGAGCTGGCGCCGCAGGCGCTCGACCTCGCTGGGCCCGGGGTTGACCAGGCCCCCGCTGAACCGGTGGACGACCCGTCGCCACCCCTCGTCGGGCACGTCGGCGCGCCTGCGCACGATCACGTCGTCGGTCAGGTCACCCGCGGTGTGCGCGGCCCTCGTGTCCCCCACGGGCTCCCCTGTGCTTGTCTCTCGCGGCCCGAGCCGGTGCCCGTACCGCTCCCACCACAGGGACGGATCGGGTTCGACGCGCCGCACCACGAGCGCAGGGTAACGCCTCGGGCACCGCGCGTGGCAGGGCCGACGCCGGATCGGGGACCGCCGTCAGTCGATCAGGTCCATCCCCGTGCCCGAGCGGCCCCGGGCCGCGGGAGCGCCGTTGGGCGGGCTGCCGCGCCACAGCTGGCTGCGGCCCTGGCCGACGGTGCGCAGGGCCCGGCCCAGCGTGTCCTCGAACTCGGCGAGCTTCGTGTCGACGTAGCCGTCGCACTCGCGACGCAGCCGCTCGGCCTCGGCCTCGGCGGCGTCGAGGAGGCGCGCGCCCTCGGCGTGCGCGGTGCGCGCCACCTCGGTCTGCGACACCAGCCGGGCCTGCTCGGCGAGCCCGTCGGCGATGTAGCGGTCGTGCGCGGCACGCCCCGCGGCGTCGAGCCGCTCCGCCTCGGTGCGGGCGCGGTCGGTGAGCTCGGCGAACTGGCGGCGCCCCTCGACCACGGTGCGCTCGGCCTCGTGGCGGGCTCCCCCGACGGTCTGCTCGGCCTCCGCGCGCGCCTCCTCGACGATCCGGCTCGCCTCCGCCCGGGCGTCGGCGACCATCTGCTCGGCGTCGGCGTACGCGCCCGACCGGGCCTGCTCGGCCTCCCGCTCGGCCTCGCCGACGATGTCGTCGCGGCGGTCCAGTACGTCCTGCGCGTCGTCGAGCTCGCCGGGCAACGCCTCGCGGACGTCGTCGAGCAGCTCCAGGACGTCACCTCGCGGGACGACGCAGTTCGAGGTCATCGGGACCCCGCGCGCCTCCTCGACGACGGTGACCAGCGCGTCGAGAGATTCGAAGACCCGGTACACGCGCCGCATCCTCTCACTGCGACACCGCCGATCGGGGGATCGCCCCGCACCCGCGTGTCAGCCTCTCTCGGCGAGGCGTTCCAGCAGCAGGCGGTGCACCGCCTCGGGCAGTAGGTGGGAGACGTCGCCGCCGTAGGTGGCCACCTCCTTGACCAGCGAGCTGGCCACGAAGCTGAACTCCGGGCTGGTGGGCATGAACAGCGTGTCCACTCCCGCGAGCCGGTGGTTCATCTGCGCCATCTTCAGCTCGTAGTCGAAGTCGGAGACCGCGCGGATGCCCTTGACGATCGCGCGGACGTCGTGGGTGCGGCAGTAGTCGACGAGCAGGCCGTGGAAGGAGTCGACGCGCACGTTCGGGTACGGCGCGACCTGCTCGACGAGCATGTCCATCCGTTCGGCGACGGTGAAGAGCCCCTTCTTGCTCTTGTTGACCAACACCGCGACCACGACCTCGTCGAACAACGGCGCGGTGCGCCCGATGATGTCGAGATGGCCGAGGGTCGGGGGATCGAAGGAACCGGGGCAGACCGCGCGCCTCATGGACGCGGACCCTACCCGTGCCCCCGCCCCGATGATCGCTGTGTACCGCACGTCGGAGCGCTCACCTCAGCGGTGGCCTACGGCTCGCGGCGATCACCGCCCGATATGCACCGCCGTGTCGCCGTAGCGGCGGACCCGGACCGCGCGCAGCGGGCGCGGCCAGGCGAAGTCGGCGCCGGTGCTGCGCTCCACGACGACCGTCGCGCCGTCGGCGAACCAGCCGTGCTCCGCGGCCGCGGCCAGCCAGCCCGCCACCTCGGCGTCGGGCACGTCGTAGGGCGGGTCGACGAGCACCAGGTCGTAGGCGCGCGCGGCCGCGCAGGCCAGCACGGACGCGGCGGGGCCCGCACGCACCAGCGCGCCGTGCAGCCCGAGGTCGTCGACGTTGCGCCGCAGCACGTCCGCGGCGCGCCGGTCGGACTCGACGAACAGCGCGTGCGCGGCCCCGCGGGACAGCGCCTCCAGGCCCAGTGCGCCGGACCCCGCGCACAGGTCGAGCACGGCGGCGCCGTCGAGCCCCGGGTCGTGCTCCAGTGCACTGAACAGCGCCTCCCGCACCCGGTCGGAGGTGGGCCGGGTGCCCTTCGGCGGGACGCGCAGGCGCCGTCCGCCCGCCGTCCCGGCGATGATCCGCGTCACCGCGCGAGTCTGGCACGCGCGATTCTGGCACGCGCGAGTCCGGCACCGCCCTCGCTACCGGGCGAAGTGGGCCAGCGACGCGCCGGTCTTGGTTTGCTGCTCGGAGGTGGGGTGGATCCCCCGCTCCGCGAGCAGGTGGCGGATGGCCTCGGCCACCCGCGGCGCCCGCGCGGGCCGGCACTTCGTCGACACCTCGTAGAGCCGCGAGCCGTCCGGGTAGGCCCAGCTCTCCAGCACCAACTTGCGGGCCCCGCCCTGGCCTGCACCGCCCCGTCCGACGTCTCCGGGGATCTCGCCGATCATCCGCGTGACGGCGATGGGGCCGTGCACCCGCAGCTCGCGCAGCGGATGCGCGGTCGTGGTCACCGCCCGCAGGAATCGCCGCTGCTCCGCCGAGATCAGGGTCTGCAGCGGCTCCCGGCCGCGTACCGCGGCGCGGACGACGGCAGGCCGCAGCGGGCACGCCACCGCCGTCGTCCACCACGACCGCTGCGG
The DNA here is from genome assembly GCA_030453005.1 of Pseudonocardia sp. Lineage (GTDB taxonomy): Bacteria > Actinomycetota > Actinomycetes > Mycobacteriales > Pseudonocardiaceae > Pseudonocardia. The sequence continues at coordinate 5,966 of JAKDLE010000055.1, forward strand.
CAGGGCGTCGAGCTCGACGCTGACGTTGCGCGACCACCGCATCCCGCGTGGCAGCGGGCCCGGACGGGTGCGGCGCAGCTTGACCACCGAGTCGCCGCCACCGGAGCTGTGGGTCCGCACCCGGACGACGAGCCCCTGCCGGGCGAGGTCGAGATCGGGGGTGTCGAGGAAGTAGACGCGCCGGGTGGGTGCCTCCCGCATCCGCAGGGCGGACGCCAGCACGCCGTGGTCGGACTCCGGGACGAGGATCTTCACCTCGACGCGGTCGAGCCGTCCGGCGCGCCGGGTGCTACCGCGCAGCCCCGTCCAGGGCCGCTTGTGCTCCGCTGCCATCGTTCCCCCGAACTCGCCGTCCACCCTGCCGCCGGCGGGGTCACGGACGGTACCCGCCCGGGCGGCGCTACTCCAGTTCGAGGAGCAGATCGCCCCCCTCCACCTGCTGCACGGCTCCGATCGCGAGCCGGGCGACGATGCCTGCGCGGTGCGCGGTGATCGAGGCCTCCATCTTCATCGCCTCGATCGTGGCCACCGTCTGCCCGTCGTCGACCCGGTCGCCCTCCGCCACCGACAGCGTGACGACTCCGGCGAACGGCGCCGCGAGGTGCGCGGCGTTGCTCCGGTCGGCCTTCTCCGCCGCCTTGACGTCGGACTCGATCGAGGTGTCGCGCACGGTGACGGGGCGCAGGTGGCCGTTGAGGTCGGCGAGGACGGTGCGGTAGCCGCGTTCGTCGGCCTCGGAGATGGCCTCCAGCTCGATGAGCAGCGTGACGCCGGGTTCCAGCTCGACGGTGTGCTCCAGGTCGGGCTCCAGGCCGTAGAAGTAGTCCTTGGTGGACAGCACGGAGGTGTCACCGTAGGCCTCCTGGTGGGCCAGGTACTCCTTGGTCGGCGCGGGGAACAGCAGCCCGTTGAGGGTGGCGCGGCGGTCGTCGCGCAGGCCGCGGCGGTCGTCGATGCTGAGCTCGACGCTCTCCTTCGCCGGGGAGCGGCCCTGCAGCGCCCGGGTGCGGAACGGCTCGGGCCAGCCACCGGGCGGGTCGCCGAGCTCGCCGCGCAGGAACCCGATGACCGAGTCGGGCACGTCGAAGTCACCGGGGTCGGCCTCGAAGTCCTTCGGCTCGACGCCCGCCCCGACCAGGTGCAGGGCCAGGTCGCCCACCACCTTCGACGACGGGGTCACCTTCACCAGCCTGCCCAGCATCCGGTCGGCGGCGGCGTAGCAGTCCTCGATGAGCTCGAAGCGGTCGCCCAGGCCCAGCGCGATGGCCTGCTGCCGCAGGTTGCTCAGCTGGCCTCCGGGGATCTCGTGGCGGTACACCCGCCCGGTCGGCGACGCCAGGCCCGACTCGAACGGCGCATACACCTTCCGCACGGCCTCCCAGTACGGCTCCAGGTCGCTGCACGCCTCCAGGTCGAGCCCGGTGGCGCGCAGTGTGTGGTCCGTCGCCGCGATGAGCGAGGACAGCGCGGGCTGGCTCGTCGTCCCCGCCATCGACGCGGTGGCGGCGTCCACGGCGTCGACCCCGGCCTCGATCGCCGCCACCAGCGTGGCGAGCTGCCCGCCCGCGGTGTCGTGGGTGTGCAGGTGCACGGGCAGGTCGAACCGCGACCGCAGCGCCGTCACCAGCGTGCGGGCCGCGGGCGGGCGGAGCAGGCCCGCCATGTCCTTGATCGCGAGCACGTGCGCGCCCGCGTCGACGATCTGTTCGGCGAGACGCAGGTAGTAGTCGAGCGTGTACAACGACTCCGCCGGGTCCGAGAGGTCCCCCGTGTAGCAGAGGGCCACCTCCGCGACCGAGGTGCCCGTCGCCCGGACGGCGTCGATGGCGGGGCGCATCTGCGCCACGTCGTTGAGCGCGTCGAAGATCCGGAAGACGTCCATCCCGGTCGTCGCGGCCTCCTGGACGAACGCGTCGGTCACCTCCACCGGGTACGGCGTGTAACCCACGGTGTTGCGGCCGCGCAGCAGCATCTGGGTGCAGATGTTGGGCACCGCCTCGCGCAGCGCCGCGAGCCGGTCCCACGGGTCCTCGGCGAGGAACCGCAGCGCGACGTCGTAGGTGGCACCGCCCCAGCACTCGATCGAGAACAGCTCCGGGGTCGTGCGGGCGACGTACGGGGCGACGGCGAGCAGGTCGCGCGTGCGCACCCGCGTCGCGAGCAGGCTCTGGTGGGCGTCGCGGAACGTCGTGTCGGTGACCGCCACGGCCTCCTGCGCACGCAGCCGTGCCGCGAAGCGCTCCGGCCCGAGGTCGCGCAGCAGCTGCCGGGAGCCGTCCGGCGCGGTCGCGTCGAGGTCGCACTCGGGGAGCTTGTCCACCGGCTCGACGACCGCGGGGCGGACGCCGTTGGGGCGGTTGACGGTGGTCTCCGCCAGGTAGTGGAGCAGGCGCGTGCCGCGGTCGGCGGGTTGGCGCGCGGTGAGCAGCTGCGGGCGTTCGGAGATGAAGCTGGTGGTGACGCGCCCGGCCTGGAAGTCGGGGTCGGCGAGCACCGCGCGCAGGAACGGGATGTTGGTGGCGACCCCGCGGATCCGGAACTCGGCGGTGGCGCGCGTCGCGCGGCGCACGGCCGTCCGGAACGTGCGCCCGCGGCAGGTCAGCTTGACCAGCATCGAGTCGAAGTGGGCGCTGACCTCGGCGCCGGTGTGCGTGGTGCCGCCGTCGAGGCGGATGCCCGCGCCACCCGGGGAGCGGTAGTTGCTGATCGTGCCGGTGTCGGGACGGAACCCGTTGGACGGGTCCTCGGTGGTGATGCGGCACTGCAGCGCGGCGCCGTGGATGTAGATGTCCTCCTGACGCATGAGCAGGTCGGACAGCGTCTCGCCTGCGGCGATGCGCAGCTGGGCGATCACCAGGTCGCGGTCGGTGATCTCCTCGGTGACGGTGTGCTCCACCTGGATCCGCGGGTTCATCTCGATGAAGACGTGGTGGCCGCGCTCGTCGAGCAGGAACTCCACGGTGCCGGCGTTGACGTAGCCGATGCGGCGGGCCAGCGCCACGGCGTCGGCGCAGATCCGCTCGCGCAGCTCGGGGTCGAGGTTGGGCGCCGGGGCGATCTCGATGACCTTCTGGTGGCGCCGCTGCACCGAGCAGTCCCGCTCGTAGAGGTGCACCACGTTGCCGCTCGCGTCGGCGAGGATCTGCACCTCGATGTGGCGCGGGTTGACCACGGCCTGCTCCAGGAACACCGTCGCGTCCCCGAACGCCGACTCCGCCTCGCGCATGGCGGCCTCGATCGACTCGCGCAGGTCGGCCGGGTCCTCCACGCGCCGCATCCCCCGCCCGCCACCGCCCGCGACGGCCTTGACGAAGATCGGGAACCCGACGTCGTCCGCCGCGGCGAGCAGCGTCGGTACGTCGGCCGAGGGCTCCGAGGAGTCGAGCACCGACACCCCCGCCTCGCGTGCCGCGGCGATGGCCCGCGCCTTGTTCCCCGTCAGGTGCAGCACGCTCGCAGGCGGTCCGACGAAGGTGATGCCCTCGTCCTCGCACGCCTGCGCCAGGTCGGGGTTCTCGGAGAGGAAGCCGTAGCCGGGGTAGACGGCGTCCGCACCGGCCCGCTTCGCCGCCTTGATCACCTCGTCGACGGAGAGGTACGCGCGGACCGGGTGGCCCTCCTCCCCGATCTGGTAGCTCTCGTCCGCCTTCGCGCGGTGCAGGGAGTTTCGGTCCTCGTAGGGGAAGATCGCGACCGTGGACACACCGAGCTCGTACGCCGCTCGGAACGCCCGCACGGCGATCTCCCCGCGGTTGGCGACCAGCACCTTGCGGAACACGGCGGCCCCTCTCGTCTCGGTGATCGGCCCCGGGCGGAGCTTGATCGGATGGCGAACGGTACCCGTGCGCACCCGATCGGACCCGTGCGAACCCCACTCCCGGTCCGGTACGAAGGACGGGTGGCACACCATCCGCACCGATCTCGTACGGCCTTCGCCGAGGGACGCGGGCTGCGCCGCGCCGCGGAACGCCGGGCCGCCGAGCGGCGTCGGGTGCGACACCTGCCCGGCCACACCGTGACCGGTCGGCGTGCGGTACTGGCCGCATTGCTCCTGCTGCCCGCCGCGGCCGTGGCGATGATGGCGCTGGCCGTCGTGCTCCTCCTCAC
>JAKDLE010000710.1 GCA_030453005.1 Pseudonocardia sp.
GGCCGCTACCGCAGCGACCACACGGGCCGCACCGCGGTTCACCAGTGCCGTCCAGCCGGCCATGGCCGCGACGGTGACGAGTAGGACGGCCGCCAGCAGCCGGACGGGGTCGTCGAGGAAGCCGATGACGGCCATGGCGATCGCGAGCACCAGCGCGACCAGTGCGCCCGCCGCCGCCAGCCGGCGCGGGCCCGTCGGAGCCGGGCGCGCGGGGGTGGTCGTGCGGGTGGAGGTGGCCGGCACGCCGTCGACCGGCGTGCCATCGGAACCATCCATGGCTGCGCGCCCTTCCTCGATGCGGCGACCTCCGCCCACCCTGGGTCGGCCGCGCCGGTCCGTCTTCACCCGCCCCGGATGACTCGACCGCCTCCTCTGCGCAACTGCGCCGGACTCATCCGAAGCAGGTGAGGCCGGTGGTCGCGAGCAGGGGGAGCCTGCACCGGCACCCCAGGAGTCGGGAGACGCTGATGGTCCAGACGCAGAGCGGAAGGGCGACCCCCACGATGGAGGACGCGCTGACGGTCGACGAGCGCGCCGAGCTCGAAGGGTTGCGGCGGGAGAACTCGGCCCTGCGTGCCGCAGGCCCGGGGCGGCCGCGCCGAAGGATCCGCTGGCGGTCCGTCGTCGCCGTCGTGCTGATCGTCGTCGGCTGCCTGCTGGCGCCCGTGTCCCTGGTCGCGGTCTGGACCCACGGCGAGGTGTCGGACACCGACCAGTTCGTCGGAACCGTCGGGCCGCTGATCGACGACCCCGCCGTGCAGGAGGCGCTGACGAACCGGGTGACCACCGCGGTGTTCGAGTACGTCGACGTGGAAGAGGTCGCTGACCAGGCGATCACGGCACTGGCGGCGCAGGGACTGCCGCCCCAGCTCGTCGACCGGCTGACCGCGTTCACCCCGGCGCTCGCGACGGCCGTCACCGGCTTCGTGCGGGACAAGGTCGCCAAGCTCGTCGCCGGCCCGCAGTTCGCCGCGGCGTGGGACCAGGCCCTGCGGGTCTCCCACCAGCAGATGGTCACCGTGCTCTCGGGGGACAGCGACGCGATCGTCGTGCAGGGCGGAACGGTGTACCTGGACCTCGCGCCGTTCATCCAGGCGGCCAAGGAACGGCTCATCGCCGAGGGCCTGACGGCCGTCGACCGGATCCCCGAGGTCCACCCCACCATCGCGCTCGCCCCGGCCGACCAGCTGGTGCGCGCCCAGTCCGCCTACAACGCGCTCGACTCGGTCGCGACCGTGCTGCCGTGGATCACGGCGCTGCTGCTGGCGGTCGGCGTGTACCTGGCCAGGGTCCGGTTGCGCGCGCTGGTCGCGGCCGGTCTCGGGGTGGCGCTGGCCATGGTCGTGCTCGCCGCGGGCCTGCTCGTCGCGCGCGGTCTGCTGGTCGGCGCGGTCCCGGCGACGGGGGCCGCCGCTGCCGCGTCCGGTTTCGACATCCTCGTCGCTTCGCTCCGCACGTCCGGGCGGGTGCTGCTGGTCCTCGCGCTGGTCGTGGCACTCGGCGCGTTCCTGGCGGGACCGTCGGCGACGGCGACGAGCCTGCGCGGGTGGGCGAGTCGCCTCCTGGGAGGCATCCGCGGCGGGCGGACCACCACCGGTCCAGTGGGTACGTGGATCGGGGCCCACGTGCGGGGGCTGCGGATCGGGGCGGTCGCGCTCGCCGCGGTGCTGTTCGTGTTCCTCCCGCAGCCGACCCCCGCCACGATCCTGGTCATCGCGACCGTCCTGCTCGTCGTGCTCGCCGGAATCGAGTTGCTCGCCCGCCCGGGCCGGGCGCCGGTGGTCTCGGCGCCGGAACCGCCGCCGGCCGCCTGACCCGGACGGCCCGTCACCTCCCGCCGGCATCTCGCCGGCCCGCACCGCGCTCGGCCGGCGGGTCCACCGCTGCACGGTCGGCGGGGTAGCGGCGGGACCCGCTCCAGAAGGCGAGGGCGGCGACCCCGCACGCAGCGGGCATCACGGCCAGCGCGGTCGGCAGGCCGTACAGGTCGGCGAGCACCCCGGTGATCAGCGGTCCGACCGCGATACCCAGCAGGTTCCGCCCGACCACCACGGCGCCGATCGCCGTCGCGCGCAGGCCGGCGCGCACGACGTCGGTCGCCACCGCGGCGACCGGCCCGACCGCGGCCGTCGCGGTGAGGCCGCCCGCCACGACGAGGGCGAACTGCCACGGCCCCGGAGGCAGCGTGGCGAACGCGGTGGCCAGCAGGACGGCGGTCGCGACCGCCAGAGCCGCGGGCACGCGCAGGCGCCCGCGCGGGTCGCGGGCCGCCGCGCGGTCGGCCACGTAGGCGAAGGCGATCGTGCCGACCAGACCCGCGAGGATCATCGCGGCGGTCAGGCTCGATGCAACGCTGGGGGTCAAGCCGTAGGACCGGTCCAGGTGGCTGGGCAGCCAGGTGTAGAGCGTCGAGACGACCATCAGCTGGAGGGCGCCGCCCACGATGG
>JAKDLE010000711.1 GCA_030453005.1 Pseudonocardia sp.
CCTCGGCGCGCCGACCGACGGCGATCTGATCGAGTTCCTCGCCGGCGAGGTGGACGTCGACCCCGACGACGTGGCCGCGCACGACCTGGTGCTGCACGACGTCAACCCGCCCGCCCGCCTCGGCGAGTCCGAGGAGCTGCTCGCCGCGCCGCGGCTGGACAACCTCGCCTCGGTGCACGCCGGGATCGGGGCGCTCCTCGCCGCCGCGCGCACCGCGGACGGTGTCGTCCCGGTGTTCGTCGGCTTCGACCACGAGGAGATCGGCAGCGCCTCGGCCACCGGCGCCGCGGGTCCGCTGCTGGAGACCGTGCTGACCCGGCTCGCGGGCGGGTTCGACGCCCGCGGCCCCGCGTTCGCCCGGTCCCGCTGCCTGTCGGTGGACGTCACCCACGCCGCGCACCCCAACTACCCGGGCCACCACGACCCCGGGCACCGCAGCGTGCCCAACGCCGGGCCGACGCTGAAGGTCAACGCCAACCAGCGCTACGCCACTGACGCCCCCGGTGCCGCCGCGTGGCAGCGCGCCTGCCGGGACGCCGGCGTGCCGACGCAGGTGTTCGTCGGCAGGAACACCGTGCCGTGCGGCTCCACGGTCGGACCGATCCTGGCCACCCGGCTGGGGATCCGCACCGTCGACGTCGGGATCCCGGTGCTGTCGATGCACTCGGCACGGGAGCTGTGCGGGGTGCACGATCCGGCGCACCTCGCCGCGGCCGCCACGGCGTTCCTCACCGACACACGCTGAGTGCCCGGTCCTGCACGGCGTCCACGCTCAGGGCGGGCCGCCCGCCGAGATGCCCGACGGTGAGCGCGGCGGCGGCCGCGCCCCAGCGGGCCGCCTCCTCCGGGCCGTCGTCGAGGCAGGCCACGAGCGCGGCGGTGAACGCATCGCCCGCGCCGGTGGTGTCGACCACCGGGTCGTCGCCGAAGGGCAGCACCAGCTCGCCCTCGGGCCAGGCGGCGACGTTGCCCTCGGCGCCCGCGCCGAGCACGACGAGCCCCAGCCCGGCCCCGACCAGCTCGCGCGCCGCGACGAGCGCGTCCGCGGCACCCCGCAGGTTTCGCCCGGCCCACAGCTGCGCCTCGTGGGCGTCGGCACGCAGGACGTCGGCCGCCGCCAGGAGGACGCCCCGGTCGTGGTCGGGCGCGCCGCCGTCGAGCACCACGGTGCCGGTCGCGATGCGGGCCGCCGCGCGGACGGCGGGCATCGGTTGCTGCAGCTGGAGCACGACGACGTCGACCCCGGCCACCGCGTCGGCGGCGGCCTCGACGTCCGCGCGGGTGACCAGCGTGTCCTCGGGCAGGTCCTCCAGGTAGCGCCACCCGCCGTCGCCGGTCACCAGGTCGACGATCAACGCGCTGCGGGTGCCCTCCCGACGGACGACGCAGGCGGTGTCGACGCCGTCGCGAACCGCCTGGTCGAGCAGCGGGCCGCCGTGCCGGTCGTCGCCGACCGCGCCGAGCAGCTCCGGCGCGAGCCCGAGCTGCGCCATCGCCACGGCCTGGTTGGCGCCCTTGCCACCGAGCATCTCCCGGCGCTCGTGGACGGGTCCGCTCGTTCCGGTGTCGGGGAGCCGGTCGAGGCGCAGGGCGAGGTCGCGCGCCACCTGGCCGAGTACGAGGACGTCCACCCGCTCGGGGTTCCCGCGACCGGCCTCCCGCAACCCGCGGCAGGCGTCGACGACCCGCTCGCCGCGCCGCAGCGGCCGGCGCGTCGCATCATGGGAGGAGTGGGCCACCCGGCTCCGGGAGGGAGGCACCCGTGACCGGCGCTGTCGTCGAGGAGGACCTCGGCCTGTTCGGACCGGGATCGATGACGTGGCGGGTGCACGTCGAGCCCGTCACGTGGGTGGCGGGGTTCCGGGCGTTGCTGCTCCAGTCGCTGGAGCCGCGGGTGATGCGCGGGACCTACCAGAACTCGGCCTTGTTCGACCCGGCGAAGGCGTGGTCGCGGTTCCAGCGCACGGTGGAGTTCGTCGGCGTCCGCACGTTCGGCAGCACGGCCGAGGTGGAGGCGGTGGCGGCGAAGGTGCGGCGGCTGCACGCCACCCTGCGCGGCCACGACCCCGACACCGGCGAGACCTACGCCCTCGACGAGCAGGCGAACCTGCTCTGGGTGCACAGCACCGAGGTGGAGTCCTACGCCCACGTCGCACAGCGCGCCGGGATCCTCTCCGGCCCGGAGACCGACCGCTACCTGGCCGAGAGCGTGCGCGCCGCCCGCGTGATCGGGTTGCTCGACGCCCCGTCCTCGCGTGCGCAGATGCGCGCCTACTACGAGCTCAGACGGCCGGACATGCGGATGACCGACGAGGCGCGCCGGGCCACGATGAACCTGTTCGCCCCGAAGGGCCGGGCTCCGCGCGCGGTGCGGATCGCGATCCCACCCGTCGCGACCCTGGCGCTGGCCACCCTGCCGCGCTGGGCGCGGCGCTGCTACGGCC
>JAKDLE010000712.1 GCA_030453005.1 Pseudonocardia sp.
GCCGCCGTTGCGGTGACGGGTGAGGTGCAGTTCGTTGACCTGTGCGGGTGGCCGGTCGTCGGGTTCGGGGCCGTCCTGGTCGAGGGCCTCCACGAGTGCGGTGCCCCACGTCTGCAGCTCAGTGGGGGTGTACTCGGCCGTTCTCGCGGCGAGCTGCGCCTCGGCGCCGGCCCAGACTCCCGGGGTGAGCCGTTGCGCGGCGGCGGTGCCCAATACGCGGGAGATGGACTCGACGTGGCGCAGGCTCGCCTGCCCGGCGGCGAACACCGCGGCCGTGGCGGCGAGCCGGGCGGGGTGCGGGGTGCCGTCGAGGCCGAGGCGCGGGCAAACCTGCTCGGCGGCGGTGACCCGGCGCCGCGCCTCGAACCGCTCCCAGCCGAGCAGGTCGCCCAGGGCGCCTGCCGCGGAGGAGTAGCCGCGCTCGGCGAACGTGCCGCTGCGCTCCAGGGTGGCCACGGCGTCGACGGTGATCTGGTCGAGCCGCCGGGCGGCGCCCTCGCACATCGTGAGGACGGACAGCAGCTCGTCCGGGCAGGCGTGGGCGGCCGCGGCGCGCAGCTCCTCCAGCGCGGCGCCGAGGTGGCGGTGCGCGGTGACGAGCGGGCCGGTGGGCATGCCATAATCGTACTCGAACCTTTGTTCGATTACCAGCTCGCGGAGAATCACTTCTGCGGGTTCGGGCGTTCCGTCGGTTCGCTGACGTGACCGTGGTAAGCACCGTCGATCCGCCGCACGAGCAGCTCCTCGGCCCGGTCGGCGGCCATCGTGCGCGACCCGCAGCCGCGGCGGTGCTCGGGCAGGTCCGGACCGCGGTCAGCTCCTCCCACCCCCGGGCGCGACCATCCCGGCGTCCGCGCCACCTCGGCGCCTCGGGCGAACCGGACGAGCGTGGGCACCGTCTCGATGCCCAACGCCAGGCTGACCTCCAGCGCGGTGTCGTCGCGCGCGTTCGCGGGGAACGTCGGGTCGTCCTGGGAGTAGACGACGACGTCGGGCAGCCCGGCCAGCACGGGCTCGACGAGGCGGCAGGTCGGGCAGTCGCGCTTGACGACGGCGACGATCCCGTCGGCGGGCAGCGGTGAGGCGGGCACACCGGAGACAGTAGGCGAACCACCTCCCGGTCCGGGTACCGTGATCTCCACGCGCACGAGGGGAGCCAGGTGTTCCGTTGGTCCGACCGGGGTGGCCCGGAGTCGGGCGCCGCCGACGACCGGGCACTCGCCGCCCGCAACACCGCGACACAGGCGTTCCTGGCACTCGACGACGAGCAGCGGGCCGCGGCCGCCGCGGTCGACGCCGCGGAGGAGCTCGGCTCCGGGCGGCGTCTCGGGGAGTCGTGGGACCGGATCGCGGTGCTCGGCGAGCACGCCACGGAGGCCTACCTCGCCGCCACCACCGACACCCCGCCCGGTCGTACCACCCGCGCCGCAGACGAGCGGGCGACCGCCGAGATCGACCGGGCCCGCGACGCCATCCGCCGCTTCCGCTCCTCCCACGCCCGCACGCTCGACGAGGCGGCCCTCCTGCTCGGGGGGCTTCCGCGGGCGGCGCAGGAGGCGCGCACGGCGCTCGTCGCGGCCCGGTCGGCAGTGGCCGACGCCGAGAGTGGCGGGGTGCGGTCGCGGCGGGCGGAGGAGCGGCTCGCCGAGGCCGAGCGCGCCGCGCTGCAGCTGGACTCCCCCGGCCTGCGCGAACGCCGCGACGCCGCGGCACGCACCACCGAACTGGCCACGGCCGCCCGCACGCTCGCCGCCGAGGCGCCGCAGACGGCCGCACAGGTGCGCTCGTCGTTCGTCAGCGTCGGCACCCGCCGGTCGGCCGCCGACACGAAGGTCGACCGGATCCCGCCCGCCCTCTCCGAGCTGCGCGGGGTGTTCTCCGAGCCGTGCTCGCGGGACCTGGCCGACGCCCAGGACCGCGCCCGGGCCGCGCTCACCGCCGCCGACGCCGCCCTCACCCGCGCCCGCGGCCACGCCGACGCGGGCGACTGGGACGACGCGGCCGACGAGGTCGCGACCGCCCGTTCCGAGCTCGGCCGCACCGAGGATCGCGTCGAGGCCGTCGTCGACCGGCTCGCCGAGCTGCGCGACGTGCGTACCGACCCGGCCCGGCACGCCGCCGACACCCGGTTCGTCCTGCGCGACGCGCAGCGGCTCGTGGTGGACCGCGGCCTCGTCGGGGAGTTCGGTCCGGTGCTCGACGCCCAGTCGGTGCGGCTGCAGAACGCCCAGGACCGGCTCACCGGGGTGCACCCGGACTACTGGTTCTACGTCACCGAGCTGCGCGGGATCCGCGACCGGGCCCGCGACGTCGTCGCCCGCGTCCGCGCCGCCTCGGCCCGCTGACCGTCGCGCCGCCCGCCGCCGAGCACCGGTGATCGCCGCGAGTCGTACGTGGGCGTCGTCGGCACCGCCGGGGCGTGCGGCTCGCGGCGCTCACGCCGG
>JAKDLE010000713.1 GCA_030453005.1 Pseudonocardia sp.
GGCCCGGGTGAAGCGGTTCAACACCTCGGACGCAGTGTGGAGCATCTACGTGGGCCTCGGCATCACGGTGCAGACCATCGTGTTCTCGCCGGTCGTGTCGGGCGGGCAAGCCGGTCAGCGAGGCGATGGGCCGCAGCCCGTCGATGCTCCAGGGCGTCCACTTCGCGTCCACTGAGCCGTTCGCTCGGCGTCTCAGGGCCTGAGCAGCGCGGCGAACGCGGCGAGCACCTCGCGGCTGCGGTCGTCGGCGGCGGGCACCGCACCCAGGAACGCGAAGTAGCCGTGGATCAGGCCCGGACCCGGCACGTGCGTCACCGGCACCCCGGCCGCGCGCAGGCGGGCCGCGTAGGCGTCGCCCTCGTCGCGCAGGGGGTCGAACTCGGCGGTGGCCACCACCGCGGGCGCCACGCCCGCGAGGTCGCCCGCGCCGAGCAGGTCGACGTGCGGGTGTCGGGCGAGCTCCGGCTCGGGCGTGTACTGGCGGTAGAACCACGCCATGTCGTGGGCGGTCAGGAAGTAGCCCTCGCCGTGGGTCGTGGTGGACGGCTGGGCCATCGACGGGTCGGTGGCCGGGTACACGAGCAGCTGCGCAGCGAGCGGCGGGGCGCTGCCGTCGCGGCTGCGCAGGGCCAGCCCGGCGGCGATGCTCGCGCCCGCGCTGTCGCCCGCCACGGCGAGCGGACGCCCGGGGTACCGATCGGCCACGTGACGCAGCACCGCGGTCGCGTCGTCGAGACCGGCGGGGAACGGGTGCTCGGGCGCGAGCCGGTAGTCCACGGCGACCACCACCGCGGACACGGCGTTCGCGAGGCGGCGGCAGACCGGGTCGTGGGTGTCGAGGTCGCCCACCACCCATCCGCCGCCGTGCAGGAACACCACCACGGCGTGGGCGTCCTGCGGGGTGTAGGTGCGCACCGGGACCGTGCCGACCACACCGTCGGTGACGTCGACGACGGTCTCGGGCACGAAGTCCGGGCCCCGCCGCGACATCGACAGGGCCCGGTAGTGGACCCGTGTCGCCTCGGTGGTGTCCTGCACCAGCGGCAACGCACCCGCGTCGGTGAGCCGGTCGAGTACCGCCGCGAAGTGCGGGTCCAGGGTCATGGGTCTCCTCGATGTGTCGCGCTCCCGGCGCCGCCGCTTCTGCTCATACATCGCCCGGTCGGCCGCCTGCCAGGCGCCCGGGAACCCCGCGACGACGCTGTAGGGGGCGTGCCCGATCGAGCCGGACACCCCCGCCGCGTCGAGCGCCTTCTCCAGCCGTTCCACCAGCTCGACGGTCTGCTCCACGCCCGCTCCGACGGCGAGCATCCCGAACTCGTCGCCGCCGAGGCGGGCCAGCACGTCACCGCCGCGCACGGTGCGCGCGAGCACACCGGCGGCGCGCTGGATGTAGCGGTCCCCGGCCTCGTGGCCCTGCGTGTCGTTGACGATCTTGAGCCGGTCGAGGTCGAGCACCACCACGCACGCCGGGTCGCCGAACCGCCGGTAGCGCTCCTCCTCGGCGCCGAGGAAGCGGTCCCAGCCCCGGCGGTTCATCAGGCCGGTCAGCGTGTCGGTGTCGGCCTCCCGCCGCGCGACCTCGAGCTCGCGCTGCGTCGCCGTGGCGGCGGTATCGGCCTCCAACACCGCCGAGAGCAGGCTGGAGAGCAGGTCCAGCAGCGGCTGGTGCTCCCGCATCGAGTCCGACTGCCGTCGCGGGTCGAAGCCGCAGACCGTGCCGAACAGCTCCCCGTCGGGTCGGACGATCGGCGTGCCGAGGTAGGCGTTGACGGTGATCGGGACGGCCTCGGCGACCGCCGCGTACCGCGGTACCGCCGAGACGTCCGGCGCGATCCTCGGTGCCTGCCCGCCGACCATCGACCGGCACATCGACGCCGCGTAGGGGATCTCGGCGCCCGCGACGATCTCGTAGCCGGGTGAGTCGGCGGTGAGGACGATCTGGCGTCCGTCGACGATCCGCGTGACCGCCCACAGACCCATCGGGGCGACCTGCGCCAGGTAGGAGACCACCGACTCACAGGCGGCGTCGAAGGTGCGGGCCGGGCGCAGGTGGGGCGCGACGAGCACCGGGGTACTCGCGCTCGCCTTCATCGGCCCACCCGGACGCACATCCTCCGATGGTACGTACGGCCCATCGGAGGGGAGGCCGTCGGTGTGCCGCGTCGCCGAGCGTGGGCCGTGGTCGGGCCGAGAGGTCACCGGGCGCGCTACAGCACCGGGGCGCGCAGCAGGTAGTCGCCGGTCTCGTCGTCCCACTCCATCGTGACGAGGTCGCGGGCCCGGGCGGCCTTGGCGAAGGAGAGGAACGTGTTGAAGCCGTGGCGCTTCTCGCTGAACTCCGGCTGCCGCTTGCGCAGCTGGTCCTTCAGGCCACTGAGCTGCGGCCGGAAACGGGCGGTCTGCAGCTCGCGGACGACGTCGACGAGCAGCGCGAACGCG
>JAKDLE010000714.1 GCA_030453005.1 Pseudonocardia sp.
AGCTGCGACGAACCTCGGGGAGCGCCCATGTCGACTTCTGCCATCCCGCCGTGTCCTACCTGCGGTGTCGGGGTTCGACCAGGGAAGGTCCTTCTCGGGTGGCGGCCCTGTCGCTGCGGTGGCCACCACTACGTGTACTGCCGGGCCGACCGGGAGGGCTGCGGCGACACCCAGTACCTGCCGCCGTTGGACCCGGACGGATGCACCGAGGTGCCTATCGGTCCGCCGCCCTGATCTGCGTGCCAGGTTGATTGACGACGCGTTGACCGCGGCCGGGGAGTCGATCGGGGTTCGCACAGAACGCGGACAACGAGGGCTGGACGTAGCGCGCACCTCCATGCGGCGGTTGCCGCGCTCACGGTGGCCTTGTGTGTCGAGGACCGCGGTCAGTTGGCCGGTCACGAGGTGTCCCCGACGTGGACGGGCTTGGCCGTTGCGGCGGCCGCCCGTACGGCGGGTCCCGGTCCGTCAAGCAGGAGCACCGACGGCGGCGGAACGCTCCCCGTCGGTCCGCAGCGTCTGGGCCTGAGTCTGAGGGGTCCTGTCCATCCCCCGGCGCGTCATGCGGGTGAGCTGGACGGATCGGTCGGTGAGACTGGCGCGACGTCCGACCCGAGTCCGGCACCCATGTCTGAAAGGACGCGATCGGCGGGTCGTACCGGCAGCGCTCCCGCCGCGGTGAGTGTCTGCACCGACAGGAGGTCGCCGCCGCAGATGCGATCGAGGAGGTCCGCCTGCTGCGCTTCCAGTTCCGTGAGGCGGTGCAGCACGCCGAGGAGCCGAATCATCTCCTCGGTGTCCGTGCGGGCCCACGTGGTCGCGTTCACCTCGTCGAGGGGACTGGAGCGGCGTCCGGCCGGGTTGCGCCGGCGGTAGTCGAACCACGACTTGACCACACGGCGTCCCCCTACCTGGTACCGCCAGACGGCCGCGCTGACCGGCCGGAACCGGGCGCCGCCGATGTAGAGGGTGTCGTCGTCGTCCTCGGGGGTACGCGCGCTCTGCGGGTCGCTGGAATGGCTGATCGTCGAGGGCATGCCGTCCTCAGTGGCCGGGATGCCATCCAGGTTTCGGACCCTCCCGTCGCCCGTTGCGTCCACGGCGCCGCGGGGTCGCGAGTCAGCGGGGTCGATGCAGCGTTCGCCGTAGGTGTGCAGCCACAGCACGGTGCGCCCGCGCTCGACCGCCTCGCGCCCACCCGCGCCGCGCTGCGCGACTACCGCGTCGAGGGCGTCCAGCTCGCGGCGTCCCGGCTCGCGGAGCTGCCCGACGCCACCGTGCGCCTCGCCGCCGTCAACCCGATAATCCTGCTCTGGGGGATGAGATGACCATCGCGCTGTTCGCCGTCACCGACGCCGGTCGCCGGGCCGCCGCCGAGGTGGCGCCCGCGCTCGACGCGCAGGTCCACGCCCTCGACGCGCTGCCCGCGCGCTGGCCCGACCTCGACGCCGCGGTGTTCTTCCTGGCCACCGGCGCCACGGTCCGGCTGATCGCGCCGCTGCTGGCCGATAAGCACACCGACCCCGGTGTGGTGTGCGTCGACGAGGCACGCCGCTTCGCCGTCGCGTTGACCGGCGGGCACGAGGGCGGCGCGAACGCCCTGGCCACGCGCGTGGCGGGGCTGCTCGGCGCCGAACCGGTGGTCACCACCGCGTCCGACGCCGTCGGCCGCACCGGCCTCGACGAGCTCGCCGCGCTGCTCGACGCCGAGATCGACGGGGACCCCGCCGCGGCGGGCCCCGCCCTGCTCGACGGCGTCGCGCGCGGGGAGAACCCGCTCGGCTTCCCGCTGCCGCCGATCCCGGCGCCCACCGCCGAGCCCCGGCACACGATCACCATCAGCGACCGCGCCGCCCCCGGCACAGCGCCGGGCTGGACGGTGCTGGTGCCGCGGTGCCTCGTCGTCGGCATCGGCAGCGCGCGGGGGGTGCCCGCCGCCGCGGTGGCCGAGACGCTGAGCCGGATCGAGAGCGAGCACGGCTTCGACCTGCGGGCGGTGCGCACCGTCGCGTCCGTCGACCTCAAGCGCGACGAGCAGGGCATCCTCGCCGCGATCGCGCCGCACGAGCTGCGCACGTTTCCCGCTGCGGTGCTCGCGCAGGTCGAGGTGCCCAACCCGAGCGAGGTGGTGCGGGCCGAGGCCGGCACGGCCAGCGTCGCCGAGGCCGCCGCGCTGCAGGCCGCGGCCGAGCTGGGTGGCGGTGAGCTGGTCGTCGAGAAGATCAAGGGCGAGAACGTGACCGTCGCCGTGGCCCGGGTCCGGCCGCGCGGGCGCCTCGCGATCGTCGGCCTCGGGCCCGGCGCGGCGGAGCTGCGGGTGCCGCGCGCGGAGGCCGAGCTGCGGCGGGCGTCGATCGTGGTCGGGCTCGACCAGTACGTCGAGCAGGTGCGCCACCTGCTGCGTCCGGGCACCGAGGTGCGCGCCAGCGGGCTGGGCG
>JAKDLE010000715.1 GCA_030453005.1 Pseudonocardia sp.
AGGCCGGCACCGCCGATCCACGCGTGCGCGGCGGCGGCGAGCACGACGGCCGGGCCGTCCTGGTCGCGGCGCAGCGTCGTGGTGACCCTGGCCGGCCCGGGGTGGGCGGCCAGCACGTCGCCGACGGCGGCGGCGAGCGTCGGGTGCGGCGAGACCTCCACGAAGTGCCGGTGGCCCGCCTGGGCGAGCGTGGCGACCGCGGGGCCGAACGCGACGGTCTCGCGCAGGTTGCGGTACCAGTAGCCGGCGTCGGCGCAGGTGCCGTCGAGCCACTCCCCCGTCACCGTCGAGAGCCAGGCGACGTCGCCGTGGCGCGGGGTGATCGGGGCGAGCACGGCGAGCAGTTCGTCGCGGACGGCCTCGACGCTCGCGGAGTGCGCGGCGTAGTCGACCTTCACGCGGCGGACGTGGACGTTGCCGGGCGGGCCGTCGACAAGGGCGGCGATCGCCTCGGCGGGCCCGGACACGATCGTCTCGACGGGGCTGTTACGGGCCGCGACGGACAGGGCCCGCCGCTCGTCGAGGCAGCGCCGGACGGCGTCCTCGGGGCCGGAGAGGATGGCCATGCCGCCGTCGGTGGCGGCGGCGAGCCGGGAGCGGGCGCACACCACGCGCGCCCCGTCCTCGACCGACAGGACGCCCGCGACGACCGCGGCCGCCACCTCACCCTGGGAGTGACCCACCACCGCGGCAGGCTCCACCCCGACGGCGCGCCACCACCTGGCCAGCGCCACCACCCCCGCCCAGAGCAGCGGCTGCACCACCTCGGTGCGGCCTAGCCAGGCGGTGTCCCCCGAGGTCAGGAGCTCGACGGGATCCCACGTGACGTGCTCCCGCAGGGCCTGCGCGACGTCGGCGAACGCCTCGGCGAACACGGGCGAGGACGACAGTGACCCCGCCGCCATCCCGGCCCACTGGCCGCCCTGCCCGGAGAAGACCCACACCGGGCCCGGGCCGCCGACAGACCGCCCCGACGCGGACCCGGACGGCAGGCCCAGGTCGGCGGGGGCGACGTCGACGCCACCCGGCTCGGCGGCGATGCGCCGCAGCTCCCGCGCCAGCGACGCGTGGTCGGTGCCCCAGGCGACGGCGCGGTGGCCCAGCGATCCCGCGGTGGCCGCGAGGGCGTGCGCGACGTCGGCGAGGACGGTGCCGGGCCGGTCCGCGAGCTCGGCGAGGCCGGTCGCGCGGGCCCGCAGCGCCGTCTCGGTGTGGGCGGAGAACGCCCACGCGACGGACTGTGACTTCTCGTCGCTGTCGTCGACCGGCGCGCCGGCCTGCTCGGGAGCCTGCTCCAGGATCACGTGGGCGTTGGTGCCCGACACCCCGAACGACGACACCGCGGCGCGGCGGACCCGGTCCACCTGCGGCCACGCCTGCTGCTCCGCCGCCACCCGCACGGCCCCGGACGTCCAGTCCACCAGCGACGACGGGCCACCCGGCAGCACCGACCCCGGCACCACGCCCTGCTCGAGCGCGGTCACCGGCTTGATCACCCCGGCCAACCCGGCCGCGGCCTGGGTGTGGCCGATGTTCGACTTCACCGAGCCGATCCACAGCGGCCGGTCGGCGGGCCGGCCGCGGCCGTAGGTCGCCAGCAGCGCGTTGGCCTCGATGGGGTCGCCCAGCGCGGTGCCCGTGCCGTGCCCCTCCACGAGGTCGACGTCGGCCGGACCCAGCCCGGCGGCGGCCACAGCCGCGCGGATCACCCGCTCCTGCGCCGGACCCGACGGTGCCGTCAGCCCGTTCGACGCCCCGTCCTGGTTGATGGCGGAGCCGCGGATCACCGCGCGGACCCGGCGCTCGTCGCGGTGGGCGTCGGAGAACCGTTCCAGCACGACGACGCCGACGCCCTCGGCGAGGACCATCCCGTCGGCGCCCTCGGCGAAGGCCTTGCACACCCCGTCCGGGGCGAGGCCGCGCTGGCGGGAGAACTCGACCGACGCGGTCGGGCTCGCCATCACCGCCACCCCGGCGACGATCGCCCGGTCGCACTCGCCGGCGCGCAACGCCGTGACCGCGGTGTGCAGGGCGACCAGCGACGACGAGCACGCCGTCTCCACGGTCACGGCGGCGCCCTCCAGGCCCAGCACGTACGCGAGCCGCCCCGACAGGACGCTCGCGCTGCTGCCGGTGACCAGGTAGCCGCCGCGGTCCGTGCCCTCGGGCACGGGGATGCCGTACTCGGGCTGGTTGGCGCCCACGTAGGTGGCGGTGCGGGTGCCGGCGAGCGAGCGCGGGTCCAGCCCGGAGCGCTCGATCGCCTCCCACGCGACCTCCAGCAGCAACCGCTGCTGCGGGTCCATCGAGAGCGCCTCGCGCGGGGAGATGCCGAAGAACTCGGCGTCGAAGCCGGCGACGTCGTCGAGGAAGCCGCCCCGGGTGCAGTAGGTGCGCCCCACGGCGTCCGGGTCGGGGTCGAACAGGCCGTCGACG
>JAKDLE010000716.1 GCA_030453005.1 Pseudonocardia sp.
TCGACGCGGTCGGAACGGCCGCGCCAGCGGCCGCCCCGAGCGACGCGGCGGTGCCGGTGTGAACACCGACCCGCTGCTGCGCATGATCGCGCTCGCCCGCCCGCGCGGCGCCCGGTTCGCGCTCGGGGTGCTCGCGGGCGCGTTCGCGACCGCGGCCGGGGTGGCGCTGCTCGCCGTCGCCGCCTGGCTGATCGCCACCGCCGCGACGAGTCCCCCGCTCACGGCGCTGAGCGTCGCCGTCGTGGCCACCCGGGCGCTGGGCGTCACCCGCGGGGTGGCGCGCTACCTCGAACGGCTCGTCACCCACGACGCCGCGCTGCGCACGCTCGCGGACGTGCGGGTGCGGGTCTACGAGCGCCTCGCCCGTACCGAGCCGGTGCGCCGGTTCCGCTCCGGCGACCTCGTCACGCGGCTCGTCGACGACACCGACGCCACGCAGGACCTGCTGATTCGCGGGCTCACCCCGCCGCTCGCCGCGCTGGTCACCGGCGCCGGGGTGGTGGTGCTCTCGACGGCGCTGCTGCTCCCCGGCGGTGTGCTGCTCGCCGCCGGGTTGCTGCTCGGCGGGGTCGCGGTCCCGCTGGTCGCGCAGGCGGCGGGCCGCGGGCCGGGCCGCCGCCGCGCCGCCGCACGCGCGGAGCTCTCGACCGCGCTCGTCGACGCGTTGCACGGCGCGCCCGACCTGCACGCCTACGGCGCGATGGGCACCGCCGTGGCCCGGGTCGAGGCCGCCGACACCGAGCTCACCGCCGTCGCCCGCCGCGACGCCGCGCTGCTCGGCCTCGGCGCGGGTGCGTCGGCGCTGGTGGCGGGCCTGACGCTGTGGGGCACGCTGGTCCTCGGTGTCGCCGCGGTGCAGGCGGGCACGCTGGACGCGGTGTCGTGGGCGGTGCTCGTCCTCACCGCGCTGGCCGCGTTCGAGATCGTCGCGCCGCTGCCCGCGGTGGCCGCCCGGCTCGGCGCGCTGCGCGCGGCGGGCGCGCGCCTGTTCGACGTGCTCGACACCCCGCCCGACGTGCACCGCGCGCCCCCGGCACCGGTCCGGCCCGAGCGCGGCCTGCGCATCCGCGGCCTGCGGGTGCGCTACGGGCCCGGCGAGCCGTGGGCGATCGACGGCTATGACCAGGAGGGATGGGACCTCGACCTCCCGCCCGGGCGGCGCGTCGCGCTCGTCGGCCCGAGCGGGGCGGGGAAGTCGACGTTGGCCGCGGTGCTGTTCCGGTTCCGCGACCCGGACGGCGGGACGGTGCACCTCGACGGCGTCGACGTCACCACCCAGGACCCCGACGACGTCCGCCGCGTCCTGGGCGGCATGCCGCAGGACCCGCACGTGTTCACGAGCACCGTGCGGGAGAACCTGCGGCTCGCGAAGCCCGACGCGGGCGACGCGGAGCTGGTCGCGGTGCTGCGGCGGGTGCGGATGTGGGACGCGGTGGCCCCCGCGGGTGGGCTCGACGCCGAGACCGGCCCGCACGGCGACCGGCTCTCCGGCGGCATGCGCAGCCGCCTCGCCCTGGCCCGCGCCCTGCTCGCCGACCCCGCTGTGCTGGTGCTCGACGAGCCTACCGCCCACCTCGACCCCGACACCCGCGACGAGGTGCTCGCCGACCTCCTCGCCGCCACCCGTCACCGGACCCTGATCCTGATCACCCACGACCCGGCGGGCCTGGAGGGGCTCGACGAGGTGGTCGAGCTGCGCGCTCCGGCACGAGAACGACCTGGTGCTACCGCACACTCCCGCTGACCGCCATCGCAGCTCCCGCCCGATCGTCGACGAGGTTGCGCACACCTCATGGGGCGCGTCGAGCGCGGTAGGCGTCGAGGACGGCGGTCGGGTCCTGCCCGTCCTACTGACAGGCGTTGAGAGCCTCCCGCTCGCGCCCCGTAGTGGAGCACATGCAGGCGCGCTCGTCCTCCAGCATCCCGTTCTGGCGCAGCTACCCGACCATCGCGGTGGCCGGAGTCAGGATCTGCGACACCCGGAACCAGCTGGCCGCAGGTCGGATGCAGGCGGTTGACGGGGGTACGGCGGGGTTGTTCGTCCAGTTCCGCGGGAGGTTTCGATCAGACTGCCGTGGAGCCCAACGGCGAGCGGTGAGGCGCTGTGTAGCGGCGCTGATCGATGGCGGCGACCGTCGTCGGCGGCAGGAAGTCGCCCACCCGTACCCCGGGTCGTCCAGTGGTGGTGGACGGTGCGCGCCGCTCGTCGCAGGGCCTCGACATGTCGTCGACCGCAGGTCGCTGAGTTCCTGATTCTGTCGGTGCTCGAACATATGATCGAGTCATGCAGACGGTGGTGCTCCCCGACGGCCTGGCGGCCCTACCGCCCGGCCCCGGGCTCGCCGCCGCGCTGGGCGCGGTGGAGCTCTCCGCGGTGCCCAACGACCGGATGCTCGAGGTCCTGGCCGCGCAGTACCGGCAGCTGTGCCACGA
>JAKDLE010000717.1 GCA_030453005.1 Pseudonocardia sp.
GCGTCGGCGTGGCTGCTGTCGCGCCGCCACGACGTGACCTTGTTCGAGGCCGGCTCGTATTTCGGCGGCCACACGCATACGCATGACGTCAAGCAAGCCGGGCGGCGTTATCGCATCGACAGCGGCTTCATCGTGCACAACGAGCGCACCTACCCGAACCTGCTGCGGTTGTTCGCCGAGCTCGGCGTGGCCACGCAGCCCTCGGACATGTCGATGAGCGTGCGCTGTGAGGGTTGCGGCCTGGAGTACGCCGGGGCGCGCAAGCTGGGCGGGCTGTTCCCGCAGGCCTCCAACGTGGCCCGGCCGCAGTACCTGCGGATGCTCGGCGAGGTCGTCCGCTTCCACCGCCACGCCCGCCGCGTGCTCGCCGACGAACGTGCAGGCGATGTCACGTTGGGCGCGTTCCTCGCCATCGGCGGCTACTCCCGGTACTTCACCGAGCACTTCATGCTGCCGGTCGTGAGCGCCGTGTGGTCGGCGGGCGAGACGGTCTCGATGGCCTACCCGGCGCGCTACCTGTTCACGTTCCTGCACCACCACGGGCTGCTCGCGGTCGGCGGGTCGCCGCAGTGGCGCACCGTCACCGGGGGGTCGCGCAGCTACGTCGAGCGCGTCGTGAAGGGCCTGTCGGCCGTGCACGTCTGCACGCCGGTGCGCGCCGTGTCGCGCACGGCCGCCGGGGTCGAGATCCGCGACGACGCCGACCAGGTGCACCGCGCCGACACCGTGGTCGTCGCCACCCACCCCGACCAGGCACTGGCGCTGCTCGCGCGGCCCACCGACGACGAACGCGACGTGCTCGGCGCGTTCGCCTACTCGCGCAACACCACGCAACTGCACCGCGACACCTCGGTCCTGCCGCGCCGCGCCGCCGCCCGGGCCTCGTGGAACTACCTCAAGCGGTCCTGCTCGAGCCGGGACTCGCCGGTGCTGGTGTCCTACGACATGAACCGGCTGCAGCGCCTGGCCGAGCCCGACGACTACGTGGTGACGCTGGGCGGCACCGACCGCGTCGACCCCGACTCCGTGATCGCGACCATGCACTACGAGCACCCGATCTACACCCCGGAGTCGGTGGCCGCGCAGCGCAGGCTGCCCCGGCTCGACGACGGCACCGTGGCGTTCGCGGGCGCCTACCACGGCTGGGGCTTCCACGAGGACGGCTGCGCGGCCGGGGTACGCGCCGCGGCGTCGTTGGGCGCGGGCTGGTGAGCACCTCAGCGGAGCGAGCGGTGGTCCGCGCCCCCGTGGCGGTCCCCGCGCTCTACGACGCGCAGGTCCGGCACGTCCGCAGGCAGGCACTGGACCGGTCGTTCGGCAACGGCGTCTACCTGTGGCTCGTCGACCTCGACGCGCTGCCCGACCTCCCCCGCTGGCTGCGTCCGTTCGCCCGATTCGAGGCACGCGACCATCTCGGCGACCCCCGGCGCACCATCCGGGAGAACCTGGACGCGTGGCTCGGCACCCAGGGCGTCGACCTGGCGGGCGGGCAGGTGTTGATGCTGGCCAACGCCCGCGTACTCGGCTACGTGTTCAACCCGCTCAGCGTGTACTGGTGCCACCGCGCCGACGGCACGCCTGCGTGCGTCGTCGCCGAGGTGCACAACACCTACGGCGAGCGCCACTGCTATCTGCTGCACCCCGACGGCGCCGGGGCCGCGGAGACCGCCAAGGACTTCTACGTCTCCCCGTTCCTCACCGTCGAGGGCACCTACCGGATGATGCTGCCACTGCCCGGTGAGCGGCTGTCCGTCGCGGTGACCCTGCGCCAGGACGGCGCCACCGCGCTGACCGCCACCGTCACCGGGACCCGCCGACCGGCCACCCCCGCCTCGCTGGCCCGGATGCTCGTCCGTCGCCCGCTCATGACCCACCGCACGTCGGCATCGATCCGCCGCCACGGCATCGCGCTGTGGCTGCGCCGCCTGCCGGTGGTCCGTCGGCCGAAGCACACACCTCAGGAGGGCGTTCAGTGACCACTGAACCCGTGAGTCCCGCGCCCGTCCGGCGCTCCAACAGCCACCTCGTGCCGCGCCCCATCGACGGGGTCTGGCCCGGCCTGGCCACCCCGCCGCGGGCGCCGGGCAAGGCACGGATCGCCGAGGCGCTGTTCCGTCGCGCAGTCAGGCCGCTGCCGGTGCGGGTGGTGTTCCCCGGCGGCGAGCGCATCGGCGCCGGTGGCCCCGACTCACCGGTGATGCGCATCGTGCGACCTGGCGCGTTCTTCCACCGCCTCGGCGCCGGCTCCAAGATCGGCTTCGGCGAGTCGTACATGGCGGGCGACTGGACCACCACCGAGCTCGCCGACCTGCTCACGCCGTTCGCCGCCAAGCTCTCCACCCACATACCGCCCCCCCGGCCCCGCATCGGCCCCCGCTTCGCCGCGGCGCGGCCGCCGCGCGCGGAGCGCAACCCCGTGGAGGGGTCGCGG
>JAKDLE010000718.1 GCA_030453005.1 Pseudonocardia sp.
GAGACCGGGGTCAAGGACGACAACGGCGACGAGCACGAGTTCGACGTCGTCGTCATCGGGGGCGGGGCGGTGGGCGAGAACGCCGCCTCCTACGCCGCGGCCGAGGGGCTCTCCGCGGCGATCGTGGAGGCCGAGCTGCTCGGCGGGGAGTGCTGGTACTGGGCGTGCATGCCGTCGAAGGCGCTGCTGCGCACCGGGCACGCCGCCGCCGCGCTGCGTCGGCTGCCCGGCACCCCCGCGGAGTACGACCCGGCCGCGGTGCTGGCTCGCCGCGACGCCTTCACCTCCGACTGGGACGACTCGAGCCAGGTCGAGTGGGCCGAGGGCGCCGGGCTCACGGTGCTGCGCGGGCAGGCGCGGATCACCGGGGAGCGGACGATGGACCTGGACGGGGAGACGATCTCGGCCCGGCACGCCGTCGTCGTCTGCACCGGCAGCATCCCGGTCCCCCCTCCCGTCGACGGACTCGACACCGTCCGCACCTGGACCTCCCGCGACGCCACCTCGGCCAAGGAGATCCCCGCCCGCCTGGGCGTGCTCGGCGGCGGCGTCGTCGGCTGCGAGCTGGCGCAGGCTTTTCAGCGCCTCGGGTCGCGGGTGACCCTCGTGCAGGACCTGCCGGCGTTGCTGCCGTCGATGGAGCCCTTCGCCGGTGAGCGGGTGGCCACCGCACTGCGTGAGGAGGGCGTCGACCTGCGGCTCGGGGTGCAGCTCGACTCCGTCGCCGCCGACGGCGACGCGATCACCCTGCGCGTGGGGGACGAGACCGTCACCGTGGACGAGCTGCTGGTCGCCACCGGACGGAAGCCGAACACCGCGGACATCGGCGTCGAGACCGTCGGGCTGGAGGCCGGGACGACGCTGACCGTCGACGACTCCGGGCTCGTCGAGGGCGTCGACGGGCAGTGGCTCTACGCCGCGGGCGACGTCACCGGCCGCGCTCCGCTGACCCACCAGGGCAAGTACGCCGCGCGGATCGTGGGAGCGTCGATCGCCGCCCGCGCGGCAGGCTCACAGGTCGACCACATTCCGTGGAGCGACTTCAGCGCCACCGCCGACCACGTCGCCGTCCCGCAGGTGGTGTTCACCGACCCGGAGGTCGCGTCCGTCGGCAAGACCGAGGCGCAGGCCCGCGAGGCGGGCCTCGACGTGCGGGTCGTCGACCTGCCGATCGCCGTCGGCGGGTCGGCGTTGCAGGCCGACGACTACGACGGCGCGGCGCGGATCGTCGTCGACGAGTCCCGCGGGGTACTGGTGGGCGTCACGTTCGTCGGGCAGGACGTCGCGGAGATGATCCACGCGGCGACGGTGGCGATCGTGGGCGAGGTGCCGATGCACCGCCTGTGGCACGCCGTGCCCGCGTACCCGACGATCAGCGAGGTGTGGCTGCGACTGCTGGAGGAGTACCGGTCGTGATCCCCGGCGCGGTCTGGCTGAGCGTGGCGGCGAGGCCGAGCGTGACGGCCATCAGCGCCACCTCGTAGCCCGCCCAGCGCAGCACGGGGGAGCGCCCGGCCGCGAGCCGCCGCCGGGCGAGCCCCCCGAGCCCGGTCAGCAGTACGAGGGCCGCCGCCTTGGCGACCACCAGTTGCCCGTAGCCGGTGGCGAGCAGCGCACCCCAGCTCTGCAGCTGGATCTGCGCGGCCAGCACCCCCGTCACCGCCACGGTGCCGACGCACACGCCTGCGATCAACGAGAACCGCGGAAGAGCGGCCCGGAGCAGGAGCGGACGCCGGGCGACGAGCACGACCAGCCCGGCCAGCCCGCCGACCCAGACCGCCGCGGCGCCCGCGTGCAGGGCCACGGTGACGACGGCGAGCTGGTGGTCCGGTGCCGAGCCCGCGTGTCCGGTGACGGCCGGTGTCAGCACCCCGAGCAGGGCCGCGACCAGCACGACCCGGGCGGGGACACGCTGCGGGTCGTGCAGCCGCGCGGCGGCGCACCCGACGACGACGGCCGCGCAAGCCGCGGCCAGCACCAGGCCGCGGCCCGCGGCGAGCTGGGTGGACCAGCGCAGCACCTCGGTGGTCCCCAGCTGCCCCAGCGGACGGCCGAACGCGTCGGCGGAGCGGAGGGTGATCCCGAGCAGCACCATCAGGGCCCACGCCCCGCCGAGACCGAGCAACCCGCGGTCGACGCTGGTGTGGACGCGCGCGACGTCACCCGGTGACCCCGTCCCGGCCGGGAGCAGTACCGCCACCAGCGCCAGCCCGACGCAGGCGACGCCGAGCACGTCGGCGCCTGCCCGGGTGACCGCGATGCCCGTGGCCAGGGCCGCGACGCCCGTCGTCCGGGCCGTGACCACGGCGCAGGCCAGTGCGGCGGCGCCCGCTGCGAGCGCCACCCCCGCCGCGGGCAACAGCCGGTCGGCGCGGCTCACCCCGCGGCCGGGCCGGTCACCCGGTGCCACTCATCAACGGCCCAGTCAT
>JAKDLE010000719.1 GCA_030453005.1 Pseudonocardia sp.
CTCCCGACCCCTCTCGCAGAGAGCTCAGCCCGTGCAGACCCACGAGATCGTCCGACGCTTCACCGACCACTTCGCCGCCGCGGGCCACACCCGAGTGCCCAGTGCCTCGCTCATCCTCGACGACCCGAACCTGCTGTTCGTCAACGCGGGGATGGTGCAGTTCAAACCCTATTTCCTCGGCGAGGTACCCCCGCCCTATCCGAGGGCGACCTCCATACAGAAGTGCGTCCGCACCGGCGACATCGACGAGGTCGGCCGCACCACCCGGCACAACACGTTCTTCCAGATGGCGGGCAACTTCTCCTTCGGCGACTACTTCAAGGCCGGGGCGATCGAGCACGCCTGGAAACTGATCACGGAGTCCTACGGGTTCGACCCCGAGCGGCTCTGGGCCACCGTCTACCTCGACGACGACGAGGCCGAGCAGCTGTGGCTGAGGTACCTGCCTGCCGAGCGGATCCAGCGCCGCGACGGCAAGGACAACTACTGGGACATGGGCGTGCCCGGCCCCGGCGGCCCGTGCTCGGAGATCTACTACGACCGCGGGCCCGAGCACGGTTCCGAGGGCGCAGGGGAGGGAGGGGGGCCTGCCGCCGACGAGAACCGCTACCTGGAGATCTGGAACCTCGTCTTCATGCAGGACGTGCGCGGCGAGCTCTCGCCGAAGGCGGGCCATCCGCCGATCGGTGAGCTGCCGCGCAGAAACATCGACACCGGCATGGGTGTCGAGCGGGTCGCCACGCTGCTCCAGGGCGTCGACAACGTCTACGAGACCGACCTGGTGCGCCCGGTGATCGCCCGCGCCGAGGAGTTCTCCGGCCGCCGCTACGGCGGAAGCGCGGAGGACGACGTCCGGTTCCGGGTGATCGCCGACCACGCCCGGTCCGGCGTGATGATCATCGGTGACGGGGTGACGCCCGCCAACGACGGCCGCGGCTACGTGCTGCGCAGGCTGCTGCGCCGCATCGTGCGCTCGGCGCGGCTGCTCGGGGTGAACGAGCCGGTGCTCGGCGCGTTCGCCGAGGTGGTGCGGGACGCGATGGCGCCGTCCTACCCGGAGCTGGTCACCGACTTCGAACGGATCTCCGCGGTCGTGCGGGCCGAGGAGGAGGCGTTCCTCGCCACGCTCACGGCGGGCTCACGGATCTTCGACACCGCCGTGGCCGAGACGAAGCAGGCAGGCCAGGCGGTCCTGCCGGGTGACCGCGCGTTCCAGCTGCACGACACCTACGGCTTCCCGATCGACCTCACGCTGGAGATGGCCGCCGAGGCCGGGCTCGAGGTCGACCGCGACCGGTTCACGGCGTTGATGGGCGAGCAGCGCGACCGGGCGAAGGCCGACGCCGCGAAGCACAAGGTCGGCCACGGCGGCGACGGCTCGATCTACCGGGCGCTGCTCGATCGTGCCTCCAGCGCCGGCGGGCGCGACACGCACGGCGCGGTCGCCTTCCTCGGCTACACCGAGCTGGCCGCCGAGGCCACGGTGATCGGGCTGCTGGTCGACGGCGTCCCGGTGCCCGCCGCGCGCGAGGGCGACCCGGTGGAGGTCGTGCTCGACCGCACCCCGTTCTACGCCGAGGCGGGCGGCCAGCAGGCCGACACCGGATTCCTGAAGGGCGCGTCGTTCACGGTCCGGGTCGACGACGTGCAGTCGCCGGTCGCCGGGCTGCGGGTGCACCGCGGCACCGTCACGGCGGGCGAGGTCACCCTCGACGCCGCCGTGGCCGCCGAGGTCGACCGCACCCGGCGCCTCGCCGTCTCCCGCGCCCACACCGCCACCCACGTGGTGCACGGGGGCGTCCGGGGGGGGCTGGGCCCGGGGGCCGCCCAGGCAGGCTCGCTCAACGCCCCCGGCCGGATGCGGTTCGACTTCACCTCGCCGTCGGGTGGGGTG
This sequence comes from Pseudonocardia sp., assembly GCA_030453005.1. Lineage (GTDB taxonomy): Bacteria > Actinomycetota > Actinomycetes > Mycobacteriales > Pseudonocardiaceae > Pseudonocardia. The sequence goes on from JAKDLE010000719.1 coordinate 1,895, forward strand.
GCCCCGGCCGTGCTCACCGACATCGAGGACGAGGTCAACTCGGTGCTGCAGGAGGACCGGGCGGTCGAGTCCTACGAGACGTCGATGGACGAGGCCCGACGGCTCGGCGCGATGATGCTGTTCGGCGAGAAGTACGGCGACCGCGTGCGCGTGGTCGACATGGGCGACTACTCCCGCGAGCTCTGCGGGGGCACCCACGTCGGGCGCACCGGCGAGATCGGCATGGTCAAGGTGCTCTCCGAGGGTTCGATCGGCTCCGGTGTGCGCCGCGTCGACGCCCTCGTGGGCCTGGACGCCTTCCGCTTCCTGTCCCGCGAGCACCTGCTGGTGTCGAACCTGGCCGAACAGCTCAAGGTGCGCCCCGACGACCTGCCGGAGCGGATCAACGGTCTGGTGGAGCGGCTGCGCACCGCCGAGCGCGACCTGGAGAAGGTGCGCGCCGACGCCGTGCTGTCCTCGGCGGGCGCGCTGGCGGGCGGAGCGGAGGACGTCGGGGGCGTGGCGCTCGTCGCCGTCGCCGCGCCGGACG
>JAKDLE010000056.1 GCA_030453005.1 Pseudonocardia sp.
CGCCCTGCCGCCGGCCGGGTGAGGGGAACCGTGCGGGAGGCCTCGACACGTTCCGCCGGCGCCTCGTGGACCGACAGCGGGCACAGCCGTGAGGAACGCCAGTTGAAGCACCGGGCCCGCGGCGAGACGCGCGTAGCCCGGTGCCCGCCGGCTTTCACCGCGCTCCTGCCCGCACACCCGGAGTCGATCGGCGACGGGCGTGGTGGGCTGCTGTTCGGCGGCGGGCGAGGCGGCGGAGAACACCTGCTGCCGGACCTAGCGGCGCGCCCGGGCCGTCGCGCTCGACCCGGCAGACGCCGGTGTCGGCCGGACACAGCCGTACAACCCAAGATCGCCCGCTGACCGCGTATACGCTGGTCAGCGGGCGATTCTGCTGGGTGGGCCGAGGTGCCCCCGGTGGGGTTCGAACCCACACTGGGACCCTTTTAAGGGGCCTGCCTCTGCCGGTTGGGCTACGGGGGCGCACTGTGAGCCTACGGCGGAGGCCCGGCCCTCCCCGGCACGGATGATCGCCACCTGTGGTCCAGGGACGTCATGGATGACGCTCCTGCACCACAGGCGGCGATCACGGGGCTAGGCAGTGCGGCTTCCGGCCGAGATGCGCTCCTCCGGCGGCGGGTTCCGCACCGGCTCCGGGCGCTCGCCCTCCGGTGCGGGCCGCGACGGCCTGCCCGCGACGCGGTCGAAGTCGGCCCGGGGGTCGTTGATCTGCCCCAGGGACACGATCTCGCGGCCGAGGAACAGCGCGCCCGTCCAGTCGAAGACGATGCGGACGCGGCGGTTCCAGGTGGGCATCCGACTGACGTGGTACGTGCGGTGCATGAACCACGCGACGACGCCGCGCAGCTTGATGCCGTAGATCTCCGCGACGCCCTTGTAGAGACCGAGGCTGGCGACCGAACCCGCGTAGTCGTGCTTGTACCGGTTCATCGGGCGGCTGCGCAGGTGCGCCAGGATGTTGTCGGCCAACGTCTTGGCCTGCCGCACGGCGTGCTGCGCCGACGGGCTGGTCTTCGCATCCGGGTCGTCCTTGGACAGGTCGGGCACCGAGGCGCAGTCGCCCGCGCAGAACACCCCGGGCGTGTCGACGACCTGCAGCTCGGGGGTGCACTCGACCCGGCCGCGGGCGTCGCGGGGCAGGTCGGTGTTCTCCAGCATCGGGTTGGGCTTGACACCCGCCGTCCAGATGATCGTGTCGGTGTCGAAGGACTGGCCGTCGTCGAGGACGACGTGGCCGCCCTCCATGGTCTTCACGCGGGTCTCGAGGTTGACCTCGATATCGGCGTCGAGCAGCCGCTCGACGGTGTATCGGCCCATCTTCGGACCGACCTCCGGCATGATCCGGTTCGCCGCCTCCACGAGCACCCAGCGCACGTCCTCGCGGTTGATGTTCTCGTAGTACCGGCTGGCGTAGCGCGCCATGTCGGCCAGCTCGGCGAGCGCCTCGATGCCCGCATACCCGCCGCCGACGACGAGGAACGTGAGCAGGCGGCGACGCAGCGCCGGGTCGATGGTGGTGGCCGCGGCGTCGAGCCGGGAGAGCACGTGGTTGCGCAGGTAGATAGCCTCGCCGACGGTCTTGAACGCGATGCCGCACTCGGCCAGCCCGGGGATCGGGAGGGTGCGGGCGACCGAGCCGGGCGCCACGACGAGCACGTCGTAGCCGACGGCGGTGACGTGGCCCGCCGCCAGCTCGGCCGTGACCTCGCGCTGCGAGTGGTCGATCCTCGTGACCCGGCCCGTCAGGTGGTGGCACCTCTTGAGCACCTTGCGCAGCGGCACCACGACGTGACGCGGCTCGATGGACCCGGCCGCCGCCTCGGGAAGGAACGGCTGGTAGGTCATGTGCGGCTGCGGGTCGATCACGGTGATGTCGGCCTCGTCGCGGCGCAGCTTCTTCTGCAGCCGCAGTGCCGTGTACATCCCGACGTACCCGCCACCGACCACGACGATCCTCGTGTTGCGCGCCATACCTGTCATGTTCCCACTCTCACGGGGGTTTCACGCGTCGATGGCTGCGCCGATCCCGTGGTAGCCTTTACTTATGACTGTAGAAGTAAAGGGGAGGCGCACCACGAAGGTGAGCAGTAAGAACCAGGTCACGCTCCCAGTCGCCGCGCTTCGTGCGGCCGGAGTGGGCCCGGGCGACGTGCTGCGTGTGGAGGTCGAGGAGGACGGGGTGTTCAGGTTGATCCGTGAGCGAGACCCGTGGTGGGAGCTCTTCGACAAGCTCGCCGGTTCGGACCTGGGCGTCACGACCAGGGAGGAACTCGAGGAGATGCGCGACGAATGGGAGCGGTAGTCCTGGACACGAGCGTCCTCATCGGCTTCCTGGAGACGAGTGACGCACTGCACACTGCCGCGGTGGCCGGAATCCGGACCGTGCGACAGCGCGACGACGAGCTCGTCCTCCCGGCCTCGGTGCTGGCCGAGACGCTCGTCGGCGCACACCGCACCGGGAACGCCGCACAGCTGCGGACGGACCTCGTCGCGTTCTTCGGAGGGGTCCGCGTGGTCGACGACGACGTGGCAGCCGCTGCAGCTGCGCTGCGGCACGGACACCGCTGGCTGCGGCTTCCCGACGCTTTGGTCCTCGCCACCGGGGCCGTCGACGACGCGATCGTCCTCACCGGTGATCAGCGGCTCGGCCGTGTCGATCCACGGGTTCAGGTCATCGGCGGGTAGAGCTGCGCCGCCGTCGCCGCCGCGTGCAGGACGTCCTCGAGCATCGCCGGGGTGAGGCGGCCGGTGAACGTGTTCTGCTGGCTGACGTGGTAGCAGCCGAACACGTGCAGCGGTTGCGGGCCTGCCAGCTCCACCCGCACCCCGTGCCCGAAGCGTGGCCGGGGGCGGGGCACCGTCCACCCGGCGCCCGCCAGTACCGGCAGCAGCGCCTGCCAGCCGAACCCGCCGAGCACCACCACCGCCCGCGGCCGCAGCAGCGCCAGCTCCGCGCGCAGCCACCCGCCGCAGGTGTCGCGCTCCACCGGCGTCGGCTTGTTGTCGGGGGGCGCGCAGTGCACCGGAGCGGTGATCCGGGTGCCGTACAGCTCCAGGCCGTCGAGCGCGTGCACGGCCGTGGGTTGGTTCGCGAGCCCGACGGCGTGCAGTGCGGCGAACAGGACGTCGCCGGAGCGGTCGCCGGTGAACATCCGACCGGTGCGGTTCGCGCCGTGCGCCGCCGGGGCCAGCCCCACGATCAGCAGCGACGCATCGGCCGGGCCGAGGCCCGGCACGGGCCGCCCCCAGTAGGTCTCGTCGCGGAACGCCGTGCGCTTCTCCCGCGCCACCTGCTCCCGCCACGCCACCAGCCGCGGGCACGCCCGACAGTCGACCAACGCCGCGTCGAGCTCCCCCACGGACACAAACCCCTCCGTCGAGTTTGCCGATCCGCCACGGCGAGTTGGCCGTTCCGGCACGTCGTGCACCTCAGGCGATCGAGCGCGCGATGCCGTCGAGGATGTCGTGCTCACTGACGACCAGCTCGGTGATCCCGGCCCGCTCCCTCAGCTCGCGCGCCAGGACGTCGACGATCAACGCACCCCCGCCGATGACGTCGATGCGTCCCGGGTGGATCGCTTCGTGTTTGCCGCGGTCGGTGCGGGAGAGCCCGAGCAGCTCGTCGGCCACGCGGTGCAGGTCGTCGCCGGAGAGACGCGAGAGGTGCACGGCATCTGCGTCGTAGGACTCGAGCCGCAGTGCCACCGCGGAGAGCGTGGTGATCGTGCCGGCCACCCCCACCCAGGTGCGGACGGCCTCGACGGGTACCGCGGCGAACGCGTCGTCGAGGATCCCGGCCGCGACGGACCGGGCCTGGCTCACCTCGTCGGCGGTGGGCGGGTCGCCGGGCAGGCAGCGCTCGGTGATCCGCACGGAGCCGACGTCCACCGAGCGCGCGGCCGTCACCGTCGCCTTCCCGTCGCTCAGCTCACCGACGACGAGCTCGGTGGAGCCGCCGCCCACGTCGACGACGACGAACGGGCCGTCCTCGGCGTCCAGGTCGCCCACGGCACCCACGAACGACAGGGCGGCCTCCTCGTCACCAGAGATCACCTCGGCGTCGACGCCGAGCGTGTCGCGGACCATGCCGAAGAAGTCGTCGCGGTTGCCCGCGTCGCGGGTGGCGGAGGTGGCGACCATCCGGACCCGCTCGGTGCCCTTGCGGCGCAGCACGGCGGTGTAGTCGACGAGCGCGGCGCGGGTGCGCTCCAGCGCCTCGGGCGCGAGCACCCCGCTGGCGTCGACGCCCTGACCCAGACGGACGATCCGCATCTCGCGGTGCACGTCGCGCAGCGCGAGCGCGCCGTCGGCGCCGGTGGTGACGTCGGCGACCAGCAGCCGGATCGAGTTCGTCCCGCAGTCGATGGCGGCCACGCGCGACATGCGCTCTCCTCAGGGGGTAGGCGATCTCCAGGAGCGTCACGCTACGCGGCGCGGAGAGGTCCGCGACGGCGCCGACGCGGTTACCCTCGCAGCGTGGCGAACGGGCGTGGGACGCGTAAGTCCGGGCAGGCGTCCGCGTCGGTGCGGATCCCTGCACAACACACCCCCCGCTCGCGCGCGGCACCGTCGGACGGGTCGACCCACCTCGTGGAGAACCAGCCGCCGCCGCTCGCCGGCTTCGACGCTCTGGCCTGCGACCCGGCGTTGACCGACGCCGTACGCCGCGAGGGCGCGCCCGATGCGCTGGGCCACCTCGGCACGCTCGCGTCGGTCGTCGCCTCGCCGGAGGCCCGCGAGCACGCTCGGCTCGCCGACGCCTCCCCACCGGTCCTGCGCACCCACGACCGCTACGGGCACCGCATCGACGAGGTCGAGTACCACCCGTCGTGGCACTGGCTGATGCGCACGTCGGTCGGCTGGGGTCTGCACGGCACGCCCTGGGTGGCCGAGCCGGGATCGGGTGCACACGTGGCCCGAGCCGCGGGCTTCTACCTGATGAGCCAGCTGGAGGCCGGGCACTGCTGCCCGATCTCGATGACCTACGCCGCCGTCCCCGCGCTCCGCCAGGACCCGGTCCTGGCCGCCGCGTACGTGCCCGGCCTGCAGACCCAGTCCTACGCCTTCGGTCTCACCGAGCCGTCGACGAAGGCCGGGCTGCTCGCCGGGATGTCGATGACGGAGAAGCAGGGCGGGTCCGACGTCCGCGCAGGCACCACGACCGCCGCCCCGGTCGCCGACGGGACCTACCGGCTCACCGGTCACAAGTGGTTCACCTCCGCGCCGATGAACGACCTGTTCCTGACGCTGGCGCAGGCCCCCGGCGGGCTCACCTGCTTCGTGCTCCCCCGGGTGCTGCCCGACGGCAGCCGCAACGCGATCCGGCTGCAGCGGCTCAAGGACAAGCTGGGCAACCGGTCCAACGCCTCCGCGGAGCTGGAGTACGCCGGAGCCACCGGTTGGCGGCTCGGCGAGGAGGGGCGCGGTGTCGCCACGATCATCGAGATGGTGTCGATGACGCGGCTGGACTGCGTGCTCGGCTCGGCCGCGGTGATCCGGGCGGCGCTGAGTGAGGCCGCGCACCACGTCGCGCACCGCAGCGCATTCGGGTCGACGATCGGTGACCAGCCGCTGATGCAGGCCGTGATCGCCGACCTCGCGCTGGAGTCCGAGGCCGCCACCTCGCTGGGCCTGCGCCTGGCCGGTGCCGTCGACCGCGGGGAGCGCGACTTCCTGCGCCTCGCCCTGCCCGCGTCCAAGTACCTGGTCTGCAAACGCGCGCCCACGGCCGTCGCCGAGGCGTTGGAGTGCCTGGGGGGCAACGGCTACGTGGAGGAGTCGGGGATGCCGCGGCTCTACCGCGAGGCCCCGTTGAACTCGATCTGGGAGGGTTCGGGCAACGTCACCGCGCTCGACGTGCTCCGCGCCGTCACCCGCGATCCCGACTCGGTCGACGCGGTGCTCGCGGAGGTCGACCTCGCAGGCGGCAGCGACACGTGGTTCGACCGCGCCGTCCGCGAGCTGCGCACCGAGTTGCGCAGCCGGGAGGAGCGGCGCGCGCGGCGGCTCGCGGAGATGCTGGCCCTGTGTCTGCAGGGCAGCCTGCTGCTGCGGCACGCGCCCGAGGAGGTGGCGGGGGCCTTCGTGGCGAGCAGGTTCCTGCCCGACGGGCCCTGGCGCCCCTCCGGCACCCGCCGAGGCGCACACCGAGTACCTGACCCGGCGCGCCACCCCCTGACGGTCAGGGGGCGGGGGGCTGGGCGCAGGGGCCGGAGCACCACCATTCGCCGAGCTCGGCGAGGGCCTCGTCGCCGAAGGGGTTGACGCCCGGACCCGCGGCGAGGGCGTGCGCGACGTGGACGTGCAGGCACTTCACGCGGTCGGGCATGCCGCCTGCGCTGACGGCCGTGCCCCGGGCCGCGATGGCGTCCCGCTCGGCCAGATAGGCCTCGTGGGCGCGGAGGTAGGCGGCGGCGAGGCCGGGGTCGTCGGCCAGGCGGTCGGTCATCTCCCGCATCCGGCCGTCGGCCTCCAGGCTGCCGATCCGCGAGTTGAGCCGCGCACAGGTCAGGTAGTAGAGCGTGGGGAACGGGGTTCCGTCCTCGAGGCGGGGCGCGGTCTGCACCACCGACGGCAGGCCGCAGGCACAGCGGTGCGCCACCTCCCGGACGGCCCGCGGCGGACGGCCGAGCTGGGCGGCCACCGCGGCGGCGTCGGGGTCGGAGATGCCGGACGCGCTCACGCCGCGCCCTCCGAGACGTCGCGCCAGAGCCGCCGGTACCAGGGCTCGTCGCGGAACGGGTCGTCGGCGACCTCGACGTCAGGGGTCTGCGGGAGCTGCACGACGTAGGGGACCTCGCCCGGGGCGACGTACCCGAGCCGCGAGCGGGCCTCGGCCTCGATGACGGCCGGGTCGTCGAGTCGGATGCGTTCCCGGGTGAGCCGTTCGACCTCGGCCGCCAGCGCCCGCTGCCGCTCGGAGACGGCCGCGAGCTCCTGCTGCTGGGCGACGTAGTTGCGCAACGGAACGGCGACGGTGAGCGCGAGCGCGCAGACGACGAGCGCGAGCACGGCGGCCCGACGGGTGGAGGACACCCCGAGCAGCCCCGTGGTGGCCGCGACGACGCTGCCCGCCCGCGACCTGGTGCGCGTCAGCTGCGGCTCCCGGTTGCGGCGGCGCGTCGTGCCGGTGCCCGTCGGACGGGCGGGCTTGCGGGCCCGCTTGCTCCGCGCTCGCTCGTCAACCATGGGTCAGCCGGTCTCGCCGTTCCGGATCGGCGAACTCACCGTGGCCGAACGGCAAACTCGCCGGGGGTAGACGGCAAACTCGGCGGGCATGTCAGGCGCCTGCTCGGCCGTTGCGGGAGGGGGTGCCTGCGTCGGGGGCGGCGTAGCGGGGGAAGGCCAGGTCACCCGCGTAGCGGGCGGCGTCGCCGAGGAGCTCCTCGATGCGCAGGAGCTGGTTGTACTTCGCCACCCGCTCCGATCGGGCGGGCGCGCCGGTCTTGATCTGGCCACACGACGTGGCGACGGCGAGGTCGGCGATCGTGGTGTCCTCGGTCTCGCCGGAGCGGTGGCTCATCATGCAGCGGTAGCCCGACATCTGCGCCAGCGCGACGGCGTCGAGGGTCTCCGACAGCGTGCCGATCTGGTTGACCTTCACCAGCAGCGCGTTGGCCGCGCCGCGGGCGATGCCGTCCTCGAGCCGCTCGGGGTTGGTGACGAACAGGTCGTCGCCGACGATCTGCACCCGGTCCCCGAGTGCGGCGGTGAGCGCCACCCAGCCGTCCCAGTCGTCCTCCGACAGCGGGTCCTCGATGGAGACGAGCGGGTAGGCGTCGATCAGCTCGGCGTAGACCGCGCTCAGCTCGTCGGAGGAGAGCTTGCGCCCCTCGTAGGCGTAGACGCCCTCGGAGTGGAACTCGGTGGCGGCGACGTCGAGGGCGAGCACGATGTCGCGGCCCAGCGAGTAGCCGGCCTTCTCGACGGCGGTGCCGATGAGGTCGAGGGCGGCGCGCGTGCCGGGCAGGTCGGGGGCGAAGCCGCCCTCGTCGCCAAGGCCCGTGGCCAGGCCCTTCGACTTGAGCACCGACTTGAGCGACTGGTAAACCTCGGCGCCCCAGCGCAGGGCCTCGCGGAAGGACTCGGCGCCGACCGGCGCGATCATGAACTCCTGCACGTCGACGGAGCTGTCGGCGTGGGCGCCCCCGTTGATGATGTTCATCATCGGCACCGGGAGTACGTGTGCGTTGGAGCCGCCGACGTAGCGGAACAGCTCCAGCCCCGACGACTCCGCAGCGGCCTTGGCGACCGCGAGTGACACGCCGAGCAGCGCGTTGGCGCCGAGCCGGGACTTGTCGGGGGTGCCGTCGAGATCGACGAGGCGCTGGTCGACGAGGCGCTGGTCGACCGCCTCCATGTCCTTGAGCTCGGGGCCGATCTCGTCGAGCACGGCCGCCACGGCCTTCTCGACGCCCTTGCCGCCGAAGCGCAGGGGGTCGCCGTCACGCAGCTCGACGGCCTCGTGCTCGCCGGTGGAGGCGCCCGACGGCACGGCCGCACGGGCGAGTGTCCCGTCGTCGAGTGCCACCTCCACCTCGACCGTGGGGTTGCCCCGCGAGTCGAGGATCTCGCGTGCGCCGACCTGCTCGATGACCGCCACAAGTACTCCTGTCCACGGGCGTGCTCTCCGGTACCCGGTCAGGGTAGACGGGCCGCGGCCGTAACCCACGCAGGTGTCGACGGGCGGGTCACCGGTCACCTAACGTGGGAGCGACCATGACGGGCGTCGATCTGTTCACCTCGTTCCGCCGGGCGGAGATGCTGGTGGCACGCAGCCGCCCGCTCGATGCGCTACAGGCTCTCGCTCCCGTGTTGGAGAGCAGGCCCGACGACGCCTCGGTGCAGCTACTCGCCGGGCGCGCGTACCTCAACTCGGCGCAGCTGCTGCGCGCCGAGCAGGCGTTCACCCGGGTGCTCGACCTCGACCCCGCCGACCACTACGCCCGCTTCGCACTGGGCAAGGCGCTGCAGCGGCAGGGACGACTGCAGGAGTCACACGCGCAGCTCAAGATGGCCGCCGCGATGGACCCGCGCCCCGAGTACCAGGAGGCGCTGGGGGAGGTGCGGGCCCGGATGGCGCTGGAGGACGACTGAGCCGAGCCGGTGACGATCGTGGTGGTCGAACCTCGGCACGTATATGGTCAGGCTCCCCTATCTTTGGCGAGGCTGACATGCATGGCACCAATCGGACGGCTGCTCTCCTCGGCCTGACTGCCCTCCTCGGTGTGGCGGTGCTCGCGGCGGGTTGCGCAGCCGACGACGGCACGACACCCACCGGCACCGCGGCGTCGGCCGCCGGCGGACCGACCGCCGCCGCACCGGCGGGCGACGCGCTGATCGCGACGGCCGTCGAGGAGTACCACGCCTACGCGCTCGATCAGGTCGACGAGATGATCGCACTGACCACCGTGTTCACCGACGCCGTCCGAGCAGGTGACCTGGCTGCCGCGCAGGCCGCCTACGCCCCGTCCCGGGTGCCGTGGGAGCGGATAGAACCGCTCGCCGGGCTCGTCGAGGAGATCGACGGCGCCGTCGACGCCCGGGTGGACGACTTCGCGGGCGTCGACGACCCGGAGTTCACCGGCTGGCACCGGCTGGAGTACCTGCTCTTCGAGCTCGGCACCACCGACGGGGCCGCGGCCTTCGCCGACCAGCTCGACGCCGACCTCGCCACGCTGCGCACGGAGCTCGCGTCCCAGGAGGTGCCGCCGGTCGCCGTCCCCGTCGGCGCGGCCGAGCTGATCGAGGAGGTGTCCCAAGGCAAGATCACCGGGGAGGAGGACCGCTACTCCAAGACCGACCTGTGGGACTTCAACGCCAACCTCGAAGGTTCCCAGGCCGCGATCGAACTCCTCGCTCCGGCGCTGCGCGAGGCCGACCCGGAGCTGCTCGCCGAGATCGAGAGCGGTTTCGCCGGGCTGCAGGAGACCCTCGCCCCCCTCCGCGACGGCGACGGCTGGCAGCTCTACTGCCTGGCCGACGACCAGTTCCCGTCGCCGCGCTGCCCCGGCGTCACGGTGCCTCCCGAGACGGTCTCCGCCCTCACCGCGC
>JAKDLE010000720.1 GCA_030453005.1 Pseudonocardia sp.
CCGTCGACGTCGCGGGCACGCCGTGGATGTACACCGACCGCAACACCTGCTGTCAGGCCTTCCGCACGACGGTCAACCAGGCCCGGGACCAGAAGGTGTGCGCGACGTGTCCGCTGATGCCCCGCGCCCGGACCGAGGCCATGTTCCGCCAGGCGGCGACGTCGTACCGGTCCCGGCACCCCGGGTGAGGCGCGCGCCGGTGGATACGGTGGGTCGATGAGCATCGACGTGACGCTGCACGAGCTGGCCGAGACCGTGGCGCGGTACCGCTTCGCCTACCTCGTGACGGTCCGGGACGACGGTGAGCGGACCCACGTGGTCGCCGCCACCCCGACGCTGGTGGGCGGGCACCTGCTCGTTCCCGATCCCGGCCGCACGACGCGGGCGAACCTCGCCGCCCGACCCGCGGCCACCCTGGTGTGGCCGCCTGCGGAGCCCGGCGGCTACACGCTGATCGTCGACGGGGTGGCGGAGCTGCGCGACGGGCAGGTGCGCGTGCAGCCGTCGCGGGCGGTGCTGCACCGTCCGGCGCCCGACCAGGCGGGCTCGTCGACCGGCTGCACGGCGGACTGTGCGGAGCTGTCCGTCGTCCCCGAGCCCACGAGCTGACCGCGCACGGTCCGGCCGCCGCCTCCGGCGGTCTGGCCATCCGGCCGGGGTCCGACGGGTACCGGCCGCGGCGACGCAGCCAGCGGGAGCCAGAGCCGGGGCGGCTGGACCGGAGCTTGTGCAGTGCGGTCCGCTGCCGAGGCGTGATCCCCCGCGATCAGGAGGTCGGCGTGGATGCCTGTCGCTGCTGACCGGGATTCGTCACTGATGGACGACCCGCGACGCGACGCCGCAGGCCGCGGCGTCGCAGGACCGCATTGAGCTCCCCGCCCAGCAGCAGGCCGAGGCAGAGCAGGTAGACCCACGTCATGACGATGGCCCCGCCACCGAAGGCACCGATCACCGGGTTCACCCCTGCCGCGATACTCAGGTAGAGGTGGAACCCGAGGCTCGCCACGATCCACAGCACGGTGGCCAGCAACGCGCCCGGTAGGGAGTCGCGCCACCGGCCGCGCCGGTTCGGGGCGAAGTGGAGCAACGTCGCCGTCCACAGCACCAGCCCGACGGCGACGAGCGGGAAGCGCAGCAGGTCCCAGGCGGCGCCGAACGCCGCGCCGAGCCCGACCATCTCCGCCAGGTATCGACCGGTGCCGAAGAAGGGCCCCACGACGAGCGCGGCCAGCGCGAACACGACGGCGACCAGCGTGATCACCCCCATGGCCAGCCCCAGCAGCCTGCGGCGGAGCCAGCTGCGGCCCTCAGCGGTGCCGTATGCGACGTTGAGCGCCTCGATGACCACGGCGAAGGCCCCCGAGATCGTCACGAGCGCACCGAGCGCTGCCGCTGTGAGCAGCTGTCCACGGTTCTGCTCGAACAGGTTCTCCACCGAGTCGACCACGGCGGAGGCCTGGTCGGTGAGCAGGGTCCCGAGCGCGCCGACGACCTGCCCCTTCACCGCGGCGGCGAGGTCGGCTCCGCCAATGACGTCGAGGACACCGAGTAGCCCGACCGCGATCAGCAGCCCGGGGAAGATGCCCAGCACTGAGAAGAAGGCCATCTCCGCAGCCAGCCCGGGGACGCGGTCCTCGCCGGTTTCGGCGACAAGCCTCCTGAGGAACCTCCAGTAGCGGTGCCTCCTGACAGCTCGGCGCGCCGCCACCCACCATCGAGCCACCGGGTCATCCTCCACTCGCACCGTCGATCCGGCCGTGCGGGAGCCGGCCTCGTCGGCTCGATGTCCGGTAGCCCGGTCAGCCCAGTGCAGCGCCGCGGAGCGCAGCAGCGCGTGCTCCCCGTACACCCGACGCGACCCGGCGACCGCGCGGACCGGTGCGGCCGCCCAGTTCCGGACCCCGACGAAATCCACGCCGGACGCCTTCGACCACGGCATCGCCGAGCCGGCGCCGCAGCGAACGCGGCTCCCGCCTTACGGAAAGTCGTACGGTGGAACCCACAGGAAGCAGCGGACATCTGGCGTGGGATCTGGTTCGAGGAAGCGCACCACTCGACGGCGATCGAGGGGAACACGCTCGTGCTCAAGCAGGTCGAGCAACTACTCGCCGAGGGCAGGGCGGTGGGGAACAGGGAACTGAGCGAGTACCTCGAGGTCAAGGGGTATGCCGACGCGGCCGAGTGGGTCTACGGCCAGGCGATCGAGCCCGATTACGAGATCGACGAGCTGCTCACGCTGACCGAGCTGCGAAGGGTCCACACCCTCGCCATGCAGCCTCAGACCTCCGGCAGTGACTGCGCCGCGCCGCACTGACCAGGATATTCGCGATCGAACCGATCCCGAAACACGATGAGGTTCGGGTCGAAGCCGGGCCGGCTGCCACACTTGGACTGCGCCGATGCGGACCCGGAGCTGA
>JAKDLE010000721.1 GCA_030453005.1 Pseudonocardia sp.
CCGCACGTGAGCTCACGCGGCGAGGGCGGCGTAGCGGCCGTCGCCCGCCACGAGGCCCTCGTGGGTGCCGGACTCCACGACCCGGCCGTGGTCGACCACCGCGATCCGGTCGGCGTCGCGCACGGTGGAGAGCCGGTGGGCGATGGTGATCGTCGTTCGGCCGCGGGAGAGGGTGTCGAACGCGCGCTGCACGGCGCGCTCGGTCTCGGTGTCGAGTGCGCTGGTGGCCTCGTCGAGCACGAGCACCCGGGGGTCGCGCAGCAGTGTGCGGGCGATCGCGAGGCGCTGCTTCTCGCCACCGGAGAAGCGGTGGCCGCGGGAGCCGACCATCGTGTCGTACCCGTCGGGCAGGCCGGCGATCAGGTCGTGGACCTGCGCGGCGCGCGCGGCGTCGGCGATCTCGGCGTCGCTCGCGTCGGGCCTGGCGTAGCGCAGGTTCTCCCGCACGGTGGTGTGCAGCAGGTAGGTCTCCTGGCTCACCACGCCGACCACCGCGGCGAGGTCGGCCAGCCGCATGTCCCGCAGGTCGACTCCGTCGATCGTGATGCGGCCTGCGTCCGGGTCGTGCAGCCGGGCGGCCAGCGCGGCGAGGGTGCTCTTGCCCGAGCCGGTCTCGCCGACCAGCGCCAGCGTCGTGCCGGGCGGCACGTCGAGGCTGACTCCGGCCACGGCGGCGACGTCGCTGCCCGGGTAGGTGAAGGTGACGTCGTCGAACCGCACGTGCCCGCGCACCCGCGCCGGGTCGACCTCGACCGGCTCGGCCGGGTCGTCGACCTCGACGGGCAGGTCGAGGTACTCGAAGATCCGGGCGAACAACGCCAGCGAGCTGACGATGGACACGCCCACGTTGAGCAGGCCCATCAGCGGCCGGAACAGCCCGCCCTGCAGCGTCGTGAACGCGATCAGGGTGCCGATCGTCATCGCCCCGGCCGTGAACGGCAGGCCCGCGCTGAGGTAGATGACGGCCGGGATCGCCGCGAAGACGACGCTCATCGAGGCCATCCGCCAGCGACCGGCGAGCTGTGCGCGGAGCTCCAGGTCGATCAGGCGCGTCGAGGATGCGGTGAACCGCTCGATCACCGCGGGGCCCGCGCCCATCGTCTTCGACAGCTGGATACCGCTGACCGACAGCCCCTCCTCGACGGCGACGTTGAGGTCGGCCAGCTCGCGCTGCTGCCGGGTGGTGATCGCGCGGCGCATCCGGGCGACGCGGCGCGTCAGCCAGATCGCCGGGGGCATCACGGCCAGGGAGATCAGCGAGAGCTGCCAGGACAGCACGGCCATGGCGGCGGCGGTGGCCACGGCGGTGGTCAGGTTCGAGGCGACGGAGGTGGCCGTCGAGGTGACGACGGACTGCATGCCGCCGATGTCGTTGGTGATGCGCGACTGCACCTCGCCGGTGCGGGTGCGGGTGAAGAACGCGATGGACTGGCGCTGCAGGTGGGCGAAGACGTCCGTGCGCAGCCGGTGCATGACCTGCTGGCCGATCCTCGTGCTGATCCACGTCTGCACGACGCCGAGCGCGGCGGTGACGGCGGCGACGACGACCATGGCACCCGCCAGCCAGGCCAACAGCACGACGTCGCGCTCTGGCAGGGCCGTGTCGATCACCGCGCGGAGCAGGAACGGCGAGGCCAGCGCCACGATCGAGGACGCCACGATGATCGCGACGACGACCGCGAGCGGGCCGCGGTAGGGAGTGAACAGGCGGCCGATGCGGGGCAGCGAGACCCCACGGGCCTGGGCCTTCTCGGCGGCGGTGGCGGGTGGGGCGTCCGACCGTCTCGGTCGGGTGCGGTGTTCGGGGTCCAAGCGACCTCCTCGGTCTACGTGCTGAGGTAACCTCACAATGAGGGAGCAACGCGAGGAGCGGGTACGGTATTCCCGTGGCCGAGGAGGAGCAGGAGTCGTTGGCGGAGGCCTTCTGGTCCGTCGCCCGGCAGCTGCGGCACCTCACCCGGGAGACGTTGGCGCCGTGGGACGTCACGCCGTCGCAGTCGCGGGCGATGGGCGTGCTGCACCGGCACGGCACGATGCGGCTGCGCGAGCTCGCCGAGCACCTGCGCATCGCCCCGCGTTCCGCCACCGAGGTGGTGGACGGCCTGGAGTCGCGCGACGTCGTCGAGCGGCTGCCCGACCCGCACGACCGCCGCGCGACGTTGGTCCGGCTCACCCCGCACGGCGTCGACGTCGGCCACGCCATCCGCGCCGCCCGCGCCGTCGAGGCGGAGGGCTACTTCGGCGCGCTCGATGAGGCCGACCGCGCCGACCTGACCCGCATCCTGCGCACCCTCCGCCAGTAGGGCGTCGGCCCGCGCCCTGCCCGAACTGGCAGTAGAGCCGGATGGCGATGATCCTGCTGGCCAATTCTCCGTGGCCCGGACCCTGGCTCGTCATGATCGCCAAG
>JAKDLE010000722.1 GCA_030453005.1 Pseudonocardia sp.
CGCGGGGCGCAGCGGCGGTCGCTCGGCCGACGGCGGTCGGACCGGCGGCGGGTACGGAGGCGACGATCGACGGGGAGCGCAGGACCGGGGCAGCCAGAACCGGGGCAGCCAGAACCGGGGCAGCCAGAACCGGGGCAGCCAGAACCGGGACAGCCAGAACCGGGACAGCCAGAACCGGGACAGCCAGAACCGGGACACCCAGGAGCCTGGCACCCAGTACCGGGGCAGTCAGGACCGGAGCAGTCAAGACCGGGCGACGCCGGGTGGCCGCCCGTGGCGCTCCGACGCCGGGCCCGAGAAGCGGGCCTTCGGAGCGGGCCGCCCCGAGGTCCGCCGGGCGCCGGGCGACCGCCGCGACGACCCGCCGCGGAGCGGATCCGCGCACGGCTCGTACGGCGACCGTGGCGCCTCGACGCCACCCCGCGACGACCGGACAACCGGGGGGCGGAGCAGCCGGCCCTACGGGGACCGTAGTACCGACGACCGCACGGGGACGGGGCGGACGTTCACGCCTCGGCGCGACGACGCGAGTGGGCGTCCGTCGTCCGGTGGGGCTCGACGACCCGCCGGTGGCGAGGACCGCCGGACGGGCAGGCCCGACCGGGACACGCGGGGCAGGTACGAGGGTCGGGACCGTCCGCGGGTTCCGCAGTCGGCGCAGGCCTCCTTCGTGGCGGAGCCGCCGCTGAGCGAGGAGTACACGGTGGCGGGGCTCGACACCGACGTCCGGCGCGACCTGCGCGGCCTGCAGAAGGACACGGCCGACAGCGTCGCGCGGCACCTCGTCGCGGCGGGCAACCTCGTCGACGACGATCCCGAGCTCGCACTGGCGCACGCCCGCTACGCGCGTCGACGGGCGTCGCGCATCGCGGTCGTCCGGGAGGCCGCCGGTATCGCGGCGTATCACGCCGGGGAGTGGACGGAGGCCCTCGCGGAGCTGCGCGCCGCGCGGCGGATGGGTGGCGGTCCGGTGCACCTGCCGGTCATGGCCGACATCGAACGCGCGCTGGGGCGGCCCGAACGGGCGGTGGACATCGCGCGCGGACCGGAGGCGTCCGAGCTGGGCACCGCGGAACGCATTGAGCTGGCCATCGTCGGCGCCGGCGCACGCCGTGACCGGGGGGAGCTCGACGCGGCGGTGATCGCCTTGCAGGTTCCGGAGCTGGACCCGGCGCGTCGCGAGCCGTGGAGCGCGCGCCTGTTCTACGCCTACGCGGACAACCTGCTGGCCGCCGGTCGTGAGTCCGACGCACTGCAGTGGTTCGTGCACACCGTCGATGCGGACACGGCGGGCGTCACCGACGCGGCCGAACGGATCGCCGTGCTCACGGGCGAGGAGCCCGGGGACGGGACGGACGACTTCGAGTTCGGCGAGGAGGAGATCGCCGCGCTCGTCGAGCCCCGTGGAGCGGCCCAAATGAGGGACGGCGACATGGCCGAGGCCGCGCAGACCGATGTCGACCCGGCCGCTGACGTCGACCCGGCTACTGGGGACGACTCGGCCACTGGGGACGACCCGGCCACTGGGGACGACCGGGCGGCTGAGGTCGACGCAGTGGCTGACGTCGAACCGGCGGCCGACGTCGAGTCGGTGGACGCGGGCGGCTCGGTGGACGCTGGCGACGCGGACCCGGACGACTCGCCGGAGCCGCAGACGGCAGGGGGCGCCGTGCGACCGGGGGACGACGCGGACCAGGTGTCGGACGAGGCCCGGGCGGTCTCCCACGCGGCGGCCGATCCGGCAGCAGGCGGTGCGGTGCCCGAGACGGCTCCCGATGGGACGGTTCCGGAGGAGGCGCTCCCCACCCGGGAGTCGGCTTCCGCTGCGGCGACGGTCCCTGCTGAGGAGGCCGTTCCCGCCGAGACGGGCCCTGAAGAGGAGACCTGCACTGAGGTGGCGGCGGCGGCGGCGGACGACTCCGTCCCCGACGGGACGGTTCCCGATGCGACGGCCCCCGGCGAGGAGAATGTGCGAGACGAGGAGCCGGTCCCGCACGAGACGGCCCAGGTCGACGAGGTGCGGCGACCGGGGGACGCGCCGGGCGAGTCGCGGTGAGCACGCTGCTCGACCGGCACGACGTGCTGCTCGTCGACCTCGACGGCACCCTCTACCGCGGCGCGACGGTGGTGCCGGGCGCGGTGGCGGCGGTGCAGGCTGCGCGGGATCGCGGCGTGAGCACCGTCTACGTCACCAACAACGCCTCGCGCCGCCCCGCCGAGGTGGCCGCGCAGGCCCGCGTGCGCGAGCTGCAGGACAAACTGCGGTTGCTGGAAAGCCGGGCACTGGCGCTAGAGGGAACCTATACGCGCCTGCCGGCCGACCAGATGGTCATCCAGCAGATCGAGCAGGCCGGCGTAGCTACGCTGCAGGAGACCGCGACCACTGTTGCCTCCCGGT
>JAKDLE010000723.1 GCA_030453005.1 Pseudonocardia sp.
GGCGGCGGCCGAGGCGGCGGGGCCGTACCTGACCGAGGCGCTGCGCTGGCTAGCCGACGACGAGACGCGCGAGGCCGGGAGCACCGGGCCGCCGATCGCCGGTGCCGCGGCGCCGGACGCGGGCGCGCCGGACCGGGCCCGGGTGCTGGTCGTCGACGACAACGCCGACATGCGCGAGTACCTCGCGCGGCTGCTGGCGCCCGAGTACCAGGTCGCGGCGGCGGTCGACGGCGTGGCGGCATTGGCGGCCGCCCGCCGCTCGCCCCCCGAGCTGATCGTCACCGACGTGATGATGCCCCGGCTCGACGGCTTCGGGCTGCTCGCCGAGGTGCGATCCGATCCGGCGCTGGCCGGGGTGCCGGTGCTGGTGCTGTCGGCGCGGGCCGGCCAGGAGGCGGCCGTCGAGGGCCTGGGCGCGGGCGCGGACGACTACCTGACGAAACCGTTCGCCGCGACGGAGCTGCTGGCCCGGGTGCGTGCGCTGATCCGGATGACACGGCTGCGCCGAGGCGAGGCGTCGTGGCGGGCTGCGTTGGTCGCCTCGCTGCGCGACGGATTCTTCGTCGTCGATTCCGAGCGGCGGGTGGTGGAGGTGAACGACGCCTTCGCCGACATCCTCGGCTACGGCCGCGACGGGCTGCCGTACCTGCCGCCGCAGCCCTGGTGGCCGGATCCGGCCACCGACCCCGAGGCGCACGCGCTCGTCGCGGAGGCCTCGGCCGCTCACACGAGCGGCGAACTAGAGATCCCCTGCGTGCACCGCGACGGGCACCGGGTCTGGGTGCAAGCCGTGTTCAGCGAGGTCACCGACCCGCAGACCGGGCGGGTCGCGCAAGTGGGCACGCTGCGCGACGTCACCGCCGCCCGTGCCGCCGCGCAGCGGGCCCGGGAGCTCGCCGACGAGCAGCTCCGGGTGGCCGACGCGGCGGTCGCGCTGCTCGCCGAGAACACCGACGCCGTCGTCGCCCGCCACGACGCGGACGGCCGGTACCGCTACGTGTCCCCCTCGGCGTTCCGGCTGACCGGGTGGCGGCCCGACCAGCTCGTCGGGCGGAACCCGCTCGAGTACCTGCACCCCGACGACCGCGACGCCGCGGCCGCCGCGATCGCCCGCCTCGCGGACGGCCCGGCCGCCGAGGTGCTGATGCGGTTCCGGCACGCCGAGGGGCATCACGTCTGGGTCGAGACCCGCGCGCGTCTGGTGACCGACCCGGACACCGGCGACGTCGAGATCCACACGGTGTCGCGCGACGTGCACGCCCGGGTGCTCGCCGAACAGCAGCTCGAGCGGTTCCGGGCGACCGCCGAGCAGACCAGCGACGTCGTCGGCATGGCCGGGGCGGACGGCATGACGATCTACCTCAACCCGGCTGGCCGAGCGCTGTTCGGGCTGCCGCGCGACGGGGACGTCGGCGATCTGCACGTCACCCGCTACATCACCGACGGCGTGCGGGAGCCGCTGGCGCGGGCGCTGGCCGAGGCGGCGGAGCACGGCGTCTGGGCGGGCGAGACGGAGTTCGCCGACCGCGACGGCGAGCCCGTCCCGGTGTCGCAGGTCATCACCGCCCACCGCGACCATCGCGGCGACGTCGCGTACTTCTCCACGATCGCGCGCGACCTGCGCCCGCAGCGCGCGGCCGAGCGGGAGATCCACGCCGAGCGCGAGCGCTACCGCACGCTCGTCGCGCAGGCGCCCACCGGGATCTTCCTCGCCGACCCGGCGGGGAACAACGTCTACGTCAACGACCGGCTCGTCGAGATCGCTGGCCGGGCCGCCGCGCAGGCCCGGGGCGCAGGCTGGGCCGAGCACGTCCACCCGGAGGACCGCGCGGAGGTCACGGAGAGCTGGAGCCGGGCCGTGGCGACCGGGACCGGCTGGTCGCAGGAGTACCGGGCGGTCCGCCCGGACGGGCGGCAGCTGTGGGTCACGGCCACCGCCCGCCCGCTGCGCGGGCCCGACGGCGCGGTGTCGGGGTTCCTCGGCGTCTACACCGACGTCACCGAGCGCCGCGACGCCGAACGGGCCCGCGAGCAGGCCGCCGCCGACCGCGCCGCCCGCGCCGCCTCCGATACCGCCGCCGCCCGGATGAACGCGCTCGTCGGGGGGCTGGCCGCGATCGTGTGGGAGGCCGACGCGCAGACCTGGGAGCCCACGTTCGTCTCCGAGCGCGCCGTGG
Organism: Pseudonocardia sp.; assembly: GCA_030453005.1. Classification (GTDB taxonomy): domain Bacteria; phylum Actinomycetota; class Actinomycetes; order Mycobacteriales; family Pseudonocardiaceae; genus Pseudonocardia. The sequence continues at coordinate 2,178 of JAKDLE010000723.1, forward strand.
AGCTGCTCGGGTACCCGACGCACCGCTGGGTGGGCGACTCCGCGTTCTGGCAGAGCCTGGTGCACCCCGACGACCGGGAGCGGGTGGCGCGGGTCTGCCGCGAGCACACCGCCGCAGGCCGCGACTATGCGCTGGACTACCGGATGGTCGCCGCGGACGGGCGGATCGTATGGCTGCGGGACGTGGTGCACGTCGTCACCGACCCGGACGGTACGC
>JAKDLE010000724.1 GCA_030453005.1 Pseudonocardia sp.
CGGCAGCGGCGTGCGCCACGGGTTCGGGGAGAGGACCGGGCGGCTGACGAACTGGCGCCAGTCGGCGGAACCGCCGTTGATGTCGCCGCCCACCTCGTTGGCGTTGTGCGCCTCCAGCGCGGCGGGTCCCATGGCGTGGCGGCCCAGCACGCGGTCCCGGAAGCCGGGGGCGAAGCGTTCGATCTGCGCCTCGACCGCCGCCGTCATGTCCACCTCGGAGCCGTGCGGGACGTGGCAGTACGCCCAGAAGGTGTGCTTGCCCGCGGGCGCGCGGGACGGGTCGGCCACACAGGCCTGCACGCCCAGGACGAACGGGCGCGCCGGGTGTCCGCCGCGGGCCACGGTGCGCTCCGCGGCCGCCAGCTCGGCCGCCGTGCCGCCCACGTGCACGGTGCCCGCCCCCGCCACGGCGGGATCGGTCCAGGGGACCGGGGCGTCGAGGGCGTAGTCGAGCTTGAACACTCCCGACCCGTACCGGTAGCGCTCCAACCGCCGCCGGTAGCGGGGCGGGAGCCGGGGCCCGGCGACCGCGAGAAGCTGTCGCGGCGTGAGGTCGAGCAGGGTGACGGGGGCGGGCGGCAGCTCGCCCAGGTCACCGACGGGGGCGCCGGTGGCGACCTCCCCGCCGAGGCGCCGCAGCCGGGCCACGAGCCCGTCGGCGAGCGACTGCGTGCCGCCGCGGACCACCGGCCAGCCCACCGAGTGCGCGAGCGCGGCCAGCAGCATCCCGTAGCCCGCGGTGACGGGGGCGTGCAGGTCGAGGACCGAGTGCGCGGCCATCCCGGCGAACGCCGCCCGGGCCGCGGGGGTGCGGAGGAGCCGTCCGGTCACGGTGGCGGGCAGGGCGCCGAGAGCGCCGTAGCGCACTGTCGCCAGCGGCGCCCGAGGCGGCAGGTCCAACGGCGCGAGCAGCGTGTCGACCAGCGGGAAACCCGCCCGGGCCGTGGCCCCGACCGACGCCCGCCAGGCGGCGGCGTCGCGCCCGAACCCGGCGGCGGTGGCCCCCTCGTCGCGTAGCACGAGCGCGGCCGCGGCGTCGTCGAGGGGGTGCGCCGCGGGGATCGGCGGGTGCCGGAACTCGACCCCGTCGAGGGTCGGGTCCAGCGCGCGGAACGCGGGCGAGGCCAGCGCCAGCGGGACCACGGTGGCGCAGACGTCGTGCCGGAAACCCGGCTGCGTCAGCTCCTCGGTGCGCAGCCCGCCGCCGGTCCGCGCCTGGGCCTCGACCAGCAGCACCCGCCGCCCGGACTCGGCCAGCCGCACCGCGCCGACCAGTCCGTTGGGTCCGGACCCGACCACCACGGCGTCGAACCCGTCGCTCACGGGTCCCCGCCGCTCGCGCCGCTCGTGGGCCCTGCGCTCATCGGCAGAGCATCCCCCGACGACCGACGCGGCGCCGCGCGGGGTGGCCGTGGCGCTTCGGACGACGGTCCTCACCATGCGTCGAGCGGGCGCGTCGAGCAGGATGACCGCAGTCGTTCCGTGGTATCACCCTTCCGGGGTGTCCGAGGAGAGAACCCACAGGTGACACCCCCCGTTCGCCTTCTCGGACGGGTCGTGAGTACGTTCGGAACGGACCCCGTGGGCAGACCTGCGGGCAGGGGAGTGTGTGAGAGCGAAGAAAGGCGGAGGAGACCGTGGCCCTTCCTCAACTGACCGACGAACAGCGTGCCGCCGCGCTGCAGAAGGCGGCTGCCGCCCGTCGGGCCCGGGCTGAGTGGAAGGAGCGCCTCAAGCGTGGTGGCACCTCACTCGACGAGGTGCTCAAGGAGGCCGACTCCGACGAGGTGCTCGGCAAGATGAAGGTCTCCGCGCTGCTCGAGGCGCTCCCCGGCGTCGGCAAGGTCCGGGCCGGGCAGATCATGGAGCGCCTGGAGATCGCCCCCAGCCGCCGTCTGCGTGGGCTGGGCGACCGGCAGCGCAAGGCGCTGCTCAGCGAGTTCGCCTAGTCCGTTGACGATGGGGGCACACGTCGCACGGAGGGGCCGGCTGATCGTTCTCGCCGGTCCCTCCGGCGTCGGCAAGAGCCGCGTGGTCGCCGAGCTGCGGAAGCTGCTCCCGGAGCTGTTCTTCAGCGTCTCGGCCACCACCCGCGACGCGCGGGTGGGCGAGGTCGACGGGCGCGACTACCGGTTCGTCGGCCCGGCGGGTTTCGACCGGTTGGTCGAGGCGGGCGAGCTGCTGGAGTGGGCCGAGATCCACGGCGGCCTGCAGCGTTCCGGCACACCGCGCCGACCGGTCGAGGACGCGCTCGAAGCCGGGCGCCCGGTGCTCGTCGAGGTCGACCTGGCCGGGGCCCGCACGATGAAGGCGACGATGCCCGAGGCGATCACGGTGTTCCTCGCCCCGCCGTCGATGGGGGAGCTGCAGCGGCGGCTGCTCGG
>JAKDLE010000725.1 GCA_030453005.1 Pseudonocardia sp.
CGCCACCCGGATGTGGGCGGGCCCCAGGCGGGGGAAGGTGGCGCCGCGACGCACCGCGACGCCGGCGTCGCGCAGCGCCGAGCGGACCCGCGTGCCGTGCCCGGCGGGCAGCCGCAGCAGCAGGTAGGGCGCCCGCCCGGGAAGCACGGTCACCCCGGGGACGGCCGCGAGCGCGGCTGCCTGCTCGGCGCGCAGCACGGCGAGGTGCTGCGCCGCCCGATGCGTCTCGGCGACGGCGGCGGGCTCACAGCAGGCGATCACGGCCTCCAGCGCGGGCGTCGACACCGGCCACGGCGAGCGCGGGCGGGCGAGGCGGGCCAGCAGCTCGGGCGGGCCGAGCGCGTACCCGGCACGCAGGCCGGCGAGCGCCCACGTCTTGGTGAGGCTGCGGAACACCAGCGGGCCGGGCTCCCCCGCCAGCGACTCGGGCTCCCCGGGCACCGCGTCGGCGAAGGCCTCGTCGACGAGCAGCACCCGCCCCGGGGCGCCGAGCGCCCGGACGTCGGCCGCCGGGTGCAGGACGCCGGTGGGGTTGGTGGGGTTGCCGACCACCACGAGGTCGGCGTCGCCGGGCATCGCCGCCGGATGCAGGCGGTGGCCGTCGGACTCGGCGGTGAGCACCCGCGTGACCGCCACCCCGGCGTCCCGCAGCGCCGCCTCTGGCTCGGTGAACCCGGGGTGCAGCACCGCGGCCAGCCGCGGGCGCAGCGCCGGGAGCAGCGCGAACCCCTCCGCGCTTCCGGCCAGCACCAGCACCTCGTCGGGACGTCTGCCGTGCCGGGCGGCCACCGCCTCCCGCGCGGCGAGGTCGTGCGCGGCCGTGGGGTAGCGGCCGAGGTCGTCGAGGACGCCCGCGATCCGGTCGCGCAGCCAGCGCGGCGGGCCTGCGCCCTGCACGTTCACCGCGAAGTCCAGCAGGCCCGGCTCGGCGTCCACGTCGCCGTGGTGGCGCAGCGCGGACGTGGACAGCACGTGATCCATCCCCGCACCCTACGGCGAGACCCCGGCACCGGACCGCGGCGCAGCACCGACCCGACTCGCAGCCCGCCCCAGCGCCCGGGTCGACGAGTGCGCTGGGCCGTCCGGGTGCCGAGCGCGCGCCGCGGGGGTGCCGAGTGTCCCGGATCCGGGTCGGCGGCCCGCGACGGCCGCCGTGGACGCGGGCCGATCGTCCGGTTCTGCGACAGTCGCGCACCCCCCGACGCGGCTAGCGTCGGCTCGCGGAGCCGAGCGCCGGGACGGCGAGGTACCCGGGGGCTCGTCGAGCGGGCGGAGTATGAGATGAAGGCACTGGTCTACCACGGTCCCGGCGCGAAGGCCTGGGAGGACGTCCCGGACGCGACGATCCAGGACCCGACCGACGTCATCGTACGGGTCGACACCACCACGATCTGCGGCACCGACCTGCACATCCTGCAGGGTGACGTGGCCGCGGTCACCGACGGCCGTATCCACGGCCACGAGGCCGTCGGCACGGTCACCGAGGTCGGCGAGGCGGTGAACGGCTTCGCGGTCGGTGACCGCGTGCTGGTCCCGGCCATCACGAAGTGCGGGCGTTGCGAGTACTGCCAGCGCGGCATCCCGTCGCACTGCCAGACCGTCGGGGGCATCGGCTGGATCTTCGGCCACCTCATCGACGGCACCCAGGCCGAGTTGGTCCGCGTGCCCTACGCCGACACGTCGCTCTACTCCGTTCCCGACAGCGTCACCAACGAGCAGGCCATCTTCCTGGCCGACTCGCTGCCCACCGGCTACGAGGTGGGCGTGCTGGCCGGGAACGTCCGCCCCGGGGACACGGTGGCCGTGGTCGGCGCGGGTGCCGTGGGCCTGTCCGCGATCCTCACCACCGGGCTCTGGGGTGCGGCGAAGGTGATCGCCGTCGATTCGAACAAGTTCCGGCTGGAGAAGGCGCTGGAGTTCGGGGCCACCGACGCCGTCGAGGTCGGGCCGGGCACCGTCGCCGACGTCATCGCGCTGACCGACGGCCTGGGTGTCGACGTCTCCATCGAGGCGGTCGGCTACCCCGAGACGCTGCTGACGGCCGCCTCGCTCGTGCGCCCGGGCGGCACGATCGCCAACATCGGCGTGCACGGCACGCCCGTCGAGCTGCCGATGCAGGACATGTGGATCCAGAACATCACCATGACGATGGGCCTGGTCGACACGGTCTCGATCCCGACGCTGCTCAAGATGGTCGCGGGTGGCCGGATCCCGGCCGAGAAGATGGGCACCCACACGTTCACCTTCGCCCAGATGGACGAGGCCTACGACGTGTTCAAGAACGCCGCGGCCAACTCCGCCCTGAAGGTGATCATCACGCCGTAGGGGTCCGGCGCGTTCGGCGTCAGGCGATGTAGCTGATGCCGAACGCGTCGATCTTGCGG
>JAKDLE010000726.1 GCA_030453005.1 Pseudonocardia sp.
ACTGACAGGACCGGTTCATGGTTCGTCGATCGCCTGCAGCGGGTCGGTGCGGGCTGCACGGGCGGCCGGCCACAGCGCGGCGACGACTCCGGCGGCACCGGAAGCGACGAGCATGCCGAGCACCTGTCCCCACGGGATGGCCAGGTGATCGATGCCCTCGTTGCGCAGCGCGTGCACGAAGGCGGCGCCGAATGCGAGCCCCAGCGCGATTCCGAGCGCCGCGCCGTAGACGGCGATGAGCGTCGACTCGATATAGATCGTCCTGCGGACCTGGCCCCGGTGGGTGCCTATCGCTCGCAGCATGCCGATCTCCCGGCGCCGTTCGACCACCGACAAGGCAAGCGTGTTGACAATGCCGAGCACGGCGATGACGACGGCCAACGCGAGCAGTCCGTAGAGCACCGCGAGCATCTGGTCTATCTGTGCGGCCTGCTCGCCCTGGAACTCGGTGAGGTCCTGGACCTGCACGACCAGATACGGATCGGTCGCCGCGGTCAGCGCTGCACGCACGTCTGCGGGGGCGGCGCCCGGAGCATTGCCGACGAGCACCAGGATGTCGCTTCGCGCCAGCTCGGGAATGAGCACACGGTAGGCGGCGTCTCCGATTATCCATGCGCCGATCGCCGGCTGGGGTTGGTAGACGCCGCGCACCGTATTGCCGGTGACCGACCCGTCGGGCCCGGTCAGCCGCACTGCGTCGCCCACGTGCCAACCGCGTTCGGCTGCCGCGTCGGCCGAGACGAGCATCCCGTCGCCGCCCACATCGGGTGTGCCCGAGACCATGTCGAGGTGCAGCAGGTCCGCGATGGGCCCGGAGGCCGCCAGGCCCGTCATTTTCTCCCCATCCCCGCTCACACTGTCGCCCAGCTCCGCGCGCACCGGGTGGAAGCGCACCACCTCGCCGACGCCGGGGGCGCGTGCGGCGGCCTCAGCAGCGCCCGGGGGCACCCCGGTACGGCCGACGCCGGTGAGCACGTAGTCCGCCCGGACACCGGTGTCGATGAGGGCGTCCACGCTGCTGCGTGCCGATGCGCCGAATACGGCGATCATCGTGACGAGCATGACTCCGAGCGTCAGGGCGAATCCGGTGGCGGCCGTCCGGCGGGGATTGCGCGTGGCATTGGTGAGGGCGAGGCGCCCGGTCGCACCGAACACCCTGGCGACGGGGGCGCCGAACACGCGGAGCGTCGGGGTCGACAGGGCGGGGGAGACGAGCACGACCCCGATCAGCATGGCGGCTCCGCCGGCTCCCACAACCGAGGCCGCAACCGGCGTGGTGCGGGCGGCGGCGCCGATCAGGAGTGCGGCGGCGCCGGCGACGATACCGATGCCCCCCGCGACGGTGCGGCGGCGCAGGCTCGACCCCGTATCGGTGAACCCGGCGCGCATCGCGATGACCGGTGCGATCGCGGCCGCGCGTCGGGCGGGCGCCCAAGCGCTGGCGACGGTGACGACCAGCCCGATGGCGAGGGCCGTCACGATCGTGCGCCAAGAGATCGCCAGGGGACCGCGGGGCAGCCCGAGGTCGGCGGCATTGAGTGCGGCCCGCAGGCCGAACGCCAACGCGATGCCGAGCGCGATCCCGATGGCACTGCCCACGAGACCGACGACCGCCGCCTCGCCGAGGACGGACCGGCGCAACTGGCGCCGGCTCGCCCCGATCGCCCGCAGCAAGGCGAGTTCGCGCAGCCGCTGGGCGACGATCATCGCGAACGTGTTGTAGATGATGAATGTGCCCGCCAGCAGGGCGATGGCCCCGAACGCGAACAGGAAGTAGTTGACGAAGCGCAGAGCGTCGTCGAGCTGGGACTGGATCCGCTCGCGCACCTCGGCCCCCGTTTCGACCCGCATCTCTGGGGAGTCGGGAAGTGCCTCGGCGATCTCGTCGCGCAAGGTGTCGGCGCTGGTGCCGGGCTTGGCGGCGACTTCGAGTGACGCGACGTGGGAGCCGTCGGTGAACAGTGCGCGCGCCTGGTCCGGACTGAATTCGACGCCGACGAATCCGCCGGTGTCGGTGGGCGTCGAGTAGATGCCCGTCACTGTGACGTCGTGCAGGCCCGACGCGGGGATCAGGACCCGGGTGCGGTCGCCGACATGCAGGCCCGCGGCGCGGGCCGCGCCGTCGTTGATGGAGATGTCGCCGGCGGCGGACGGCGGTCGTCCGTCGACATTCGTGGTGGGCGTGCCGAGGAGATCCTCCGGCGGGGTATAGGCCATGCCCCTGCTGGGCGCCCCGCCGCTCTGGACGGGCTTGCCGTCGGCATCGACGAGCACGACCGGCCCCGACACCTGCGATGTCACGGTTTCCACGTGGGGGAGGCGTCGGACGATGTCGGCGTAGTCCTCGGGCACCCCGCTGCCTCCGCGCCGGTCGGCGGA
>JAKDLE010000727.1 GCA_030453005.1 Pseudonocardia sp.
GGTTCCGCTTCGCGTAACGCTCCAACGCGCCCCGGATCACCTCCGACAGGCTCTCGCCGCGGCGCTCCGCGGCAGCCTTCGCCGGCAACCAGACCTCATCCGGCACGCGCACGGTGCGCTGTGGCGTCTTGGGCTGGTTGGGCACGCCGGAAAGTCTGCCACGTGTCATGACATTCGATGTTGGTTCGCCGGTCTCCAGTGTCATGACACGCACCCCTCTTGATCAGCCGTTTTCGTAGGTGTCATGACACCCAAGCTACCGGGTGTCATGACACCTCGCACCTACCAATGAGGACGTGCCGGTGAGCACCACGTACCACGCCATCACGTGCACGGACACGGCCTGTGACACGACGTGCCCGCACGGTCCGCCGCTCGCGGTGACCCTGCCCGTGCGGCTGTCCGTGGGCGGCTCGGCGGAGGTGATCGGCGAGATCGACCTCCGCACCGCCGAGCTCGACGACCCGCCGTCCCGCCTGGAGCGCCCCGACGCGCGCGCGCTCCTCGCTGACCTCCTGGAGGCGGCCGCCGCCGAGCTCCGCACCCCGACCGTCTGAGAGGGCCCACGTCATGCCGCTCCCCGCTCCCGGCACGCAGTGGCCACCCCCGGCGCACCTGCCCGCCTACGAGGCCCTCGGGGTGTGGTCCGCCTGGTACTCCTCCGACCGCGACCAGCTCGCCCGCGTCTACTCCCGCGAGCGCGCCCGCGGCGACCGTGACCGGCCCTCCCAGTACCGCAACGGCATCGTCGGCCGCGCCGCACGGTGGTTCTGGGGGGAGCCGCAGGGCAACGACGGCCCGTCCTCGCGCCTGCATGTGCCGCTGGCCGCCGACATCTGCGGTACCTCCGCAAACATGCTGTTCAGCGAACGCCCGGCGTTCGTCGTGGACGGCAACGAGGAGGCCACGAAGCGGCTCGACGAGGTGTTCGGGGAGCGCGCCATCGTGCAGCTCCACGAGGCCGCCGAGGTACAGGCCGCGCTCGCCGGGGTGTACCTGATCGCCGGGTTCGACACCGAGATCGCCGACATGCCGCTCACAACCGTGGTGCACCCCGACTCCGCCATTCCCGAGTGGCGGGCCGGTCGGCTCGCCGCCGTCACTTTCCACAAGGTCGTCGCCCGGGACGACCGCACGGGCATCGTGTGGCGCCACCTCGAGCACCACGGCCGCGGGTTCATCGAGCACGCCCTCTACGAAGGCCGATCGGACAACATCGGCCGCCCGGTCCCGCTCACCGACCAGCCCGAGACGTCGGCGCTGATCTCCGCCGACATGGCCGAGGACGGCACGATCCCCACCGAGCTCGACCGGCTCGACGTCACCTACGTCCCGAACGCCGTCGACCGCCGGTTCCGGTCCGACCCGATCGCCCATCACCTCGGGCGCCCCGATATCCAGGGCATCGAACCCGTACTCGACGCCCTCGACGAGTCGTGGACGTCTTGGATCAAGGACCTCCGGTTGGGCGCGGGGAAGATCCACGTCCCGACGGGCTACCTGGAGAACCACGGGCCCGGCAAGGGCGCCTCGTTCGACCACAACCGTGAGGTGTACGTCGAGCTCAACGCCCTGAACCCGGGCGGCGCAGGCCTGCCGATCACCGCGACCCAGCTCGCGATCCGCCTCGCCGAGCATCAGGGCACCTGCGATGCGCTGTCCCGCGAGGCCGTGTCAGACGCCGGCTACAGCCCCGCCACGTTCGGGATGGGGGAGGTCGTCGCGATCACGGCCACGGAGGTCGAGGCGCGCGAACGCAAGACGCTGTGGCTCCGCGGGCAGAAGGAGCGCCGGTGGAAGCTCGCGCTCGCCGACCACGCCGAGAACCTCACGGAGATCGACAAGCGCGAGTTCGAGAAGGGCACCGGCAGGGTTCGCCCTGATATCCAGTTCCCGCCGTACGTGTCTGCCGGGCCGCTGGAGCGGGCGCAGACGGTGCAGCTCATGGACGCCGCCGGCGCGGCGTCGAAGGCGACCCTCGTCGCCACGCAGCACCCCGGCTGGGACAAGAAGCGTGTCGACGCCGAGGTGGCCGAGCTCCTCGCTGAGGTGGCCGCGCTCGCCCCCGCGGACCCGATGGGGTTCGACCGGTCCGGGCCGCCCGCCTAGTCGACCAGCAGTGCACGTTGTGTAGCGACGCTCTACGATCTGGGGGTGCCCGTGGACCCGCTGGAGGAGCTCGCCCGGGTCTACGCCGACGCGGAGCACGCGCTCGCCGAGATCGTGTCCCGGGAGGTCGCGCGGGAGGTGGCCCGCGACGGCGACGGCCCCACCGAGAACCAAGCCCGTCTGGCCGCCGTCCGCGCCGTGCGGGTGGCCGCGCAGGACGCCGTACGCGGCCTGAACGGCAGGGTGCCGCCGCTGGCACGTCAGGTGCT
>JAKDLE010000057.1 GCA_030453005.1 Pseudonocardia sp.
GGACGAGTAGGAGGAGAAGGGGCGCGGGCGCCTGATACCGGGATGCCCCGGATGCCGTAGCGGCGCCCGGGAGGTCGTCTCGGGGAGGTCAGCCCGGCGCGTCGCCGTCGGCCAGTCCGGCGCGCCGCAGCGCGTCGGCCATGGCACCGTTGCCGAGGCCGCCGCCACCCGAACCGCCGCCCCGACTGTCGGAGCCACCTCGCCCGCCTCCGGGCTTGCCGCCCCGGCCCTTGCCGCCGGGTTGGCCGCCGGCACGGCTCCGTTCGCCGGAGGCGCCCGGCCTGCCGCCGCGGCCGTCCCCGCCACCGCCGCGCCGGTCCTTCGGCCGACCGTCCGCGCCGACCTCGTCGTCGAGGCGCAGCGTCAGCGAGATGCGCTTGCGCGCCTCGTCGACGTCGGTCACCTTCACGCGCACGACGTCGCCGTTCTTGACGACCTCGCGCGGGTCGGACACGTAGTCCTTCGACATCGCCGAGACGTGCACGAGCCCGTCCTGGTGCACCCCGACGTCGACGAAGGCGCCGAACGCGGCCACGTTGGTGACCTGGCCCTCCAGCAACATCCCCACCCGCAGGTCGGAGATGCGGTGCACGCCGTCGGCGAAGGTGGCGGTGCGGAACGCGGGGCGCGGGTCGCGGCCGGGCTTCTCCAGCTCGGCGAGGACGTCGGACACGGTGGGCAGCCCGAACGACTCGTCCACGAAGTCCTTGGCGCGCAACGACCGCAGCCGGGAGCCGTTGCCGATCAGGGTGGCGATGTCGGACTTCGCGGTGTCGAGGATCCGGCGCACCAGCGGGTAGGCCTCCGGGTGCACCCCGGAGGCGTCGATGGGGTCGTCGCCGCCGCGGATGCGCAGGAAACCCGCGCACTGCTCGAACGCCTTGGGTCCCAGGCGCGGCACGTCGGCGAGCGCCTTGCGGGTACGGAAGGGGCCGTGGGTGTCGCGGTGCGCCACGATCTGCGTGGCCAGGCTCTCGGTGATGCCCGAGACGCGGCGCAGCAGCGGTGCCGAGGCGGTGTTCACGTCGACGCCCACGGCGTTCACGCAGTCCTCCACCACCGCGTCGAGCGAGCGGGAGAGCGCCGAGGAGGCCAGGTCGTGCTGGTACTGCCCGACGCCGATCGACTTCGGGTCGATCTTGACGAGCTCCGCGAGGGGGTCCTGCAGCCTGCGCGCGATCGACACGGCGCCGCGGATCGAGACGTCGAGGTCGGGCAGCTCGGCCGAGGCGAACGCCGACGCCGAGTACACCGACGCCCCGGCCTCGCTCACCATCACCGGCGTGAGCGTGAGCGCCGGGTTGGCGACGGCGAGCTCGCGGGCGAGCTGGTCGGTCTCGCGCGAGGCGGTGCCGTTGCCGATGGCCACCAGGTCGACGTCGTGCGCGACGGCCAGCCTCGTGAGCGTGGCCAACGCACCCTTCCAGTCGCGGCGCGGCTCGTGCGGGTGGACCGTGTCGGTGGCGACGACCTTGCCGGTGGCGTCGACGACCGCGACCTTCACCCCGGTGCGCAGCCCGGGGTCCAGGCCCATCGTGGCGCGGCTGCCGGCGGGGGCGGCGAGCAGCAGGTCGCGCAGGTTGGTGGCGAAGACGCCGATCGCGCCCTCCTCGGCCACGGTGCGCAGCCGCACGCGGATGTCGATGCCCAGGTGCAGCAGGATCCGGGTGCGCCAGGCCCAGCGCACGACGTCGCCGCGCCACCTGTCGCCCGGGCGGCCCTCGTCGGTGATGCCGAACGCCGCGGCGATGGTGTGCTCGTAGTCGGTCCACACCCCCGGCTCCGCGGGCTCCGTGTCGGGTTCCAGCGACACGTCGAGGATCTCCTCGGACTCCCCGCGGAACGCCGCGAGGATCCGGTGGCTCGGGAGCCTGGTGAACGGCTCGGAGAAGTCGAAGTAGTCGGCGAACTTCGCTCCGTCGGTCTCCTTCCCCGCGCGGACCGTCGTGACCAGCCGCCCGCGGCTCCACATCCGCTCACGCAGCCCGCCGATCAGGTCGGCGTCCTCGGAGAACCGTTCGACGAGGATCGCCCGCGCGCCCTCCAGCGCCGCCGCCGCGTCGGCCACGTGGTCGGTCACGTAACCCGCGGCGACCGTGGCCGGGTCCTGCGACGGGTCGTCGAGCAGGGTGTCGGCCAGCGGCTCCAGGCCCGCCTCCCGCGCGGCCGTGGCCTTGGTGCGCCGCTTCGGCTTGAACGGGAGGTAGACGTCCTCCAGCCGCGCCTTGGACTCCGCGGCGCGGACGCGCTCCTCCAGCGCGGGCTCCAGCTTCCCCTGCCTGCGGATCTCCTCCAGCACCACGGTGCGCCGGTCCTCCAGCTCCCGCAGGTAACCCAGCCGCTCCTCGAGCGTGCGCAGCTGCGCGTCGTCGAGGGTGCCGGTGGCCTCCTTGCGGTACCGGGCGATGAACGGGACGGTCGCGCCGCCGTCGAGGAGGCCGACGGCCGCGGCCACCTGGTGGAGGCGGACGCCGAGCTCGTCGGCGATGCGCTGCTCGACGGTGTGCGGGCCGTGCGGCCGGGTGTTCGGAGGCGGAGCGATCTGGGGGCCCGGGGCGGTACTGGTCACCGGTACATCGTGGCCGGTCGCCCCGACGGAATCCCGGGCGGGGGGGCGCGGATCCGCGACCGGGAAGAGGTAGGGCGGCCGGTGCCCCCGACCGGACGAATCCGCCGCGCCACCCGCGCCGGGAGCAGGCGACGCGCACCCGTGTGCCCCCGATCCCCCGGTGATCCGCGCGAGACGTACGTCAGCGCGGTCCGGGCCGCATCCGCGTGCGTCCCGCGGGGATCACCGGTCAGCCGTAGGTGACGGTGCCGGTCACCGCGGGCGGCTGGCCCGCCACTCCCGCGCGCAGCTCCCCCGCCGCGGCCTGCGCGATCACGGGCTGCCCCGCGAAGGCAGGCGACCGCAGCCGGTAGACGCACCCGGTTACCCGGCGCTCCGGCGCGAACCGGCGCGGCAGCTCCAGCAGCAGCAACGCGAGCAGCGGCCCGTGCACCACGAGCCCGGGGTAGCCCTCCACCCCGGTGACGTAGGGGTGGTCGTAGTGGATGCGGTGGGTGTTGTAGGTCAGCGCGCTGAAACGGAAGAGCACGGCCGCGTCCGGGGTCAACCCGACGCTCCACTCCCCCGGCTCGTCGGCGTGGGGGGCGACCGCGCCCGCCGCGGAGAGCTCGTGCCGCATCGTCACCAGCACCATCGCCCCGCTGCGCCCGACCTTCGGGACGGCCGACACCAGCGACGAGCGCCGCGTCACGACGTCGCCGACCCGCAGCACACCCGGCACCTGCAGCCTGCCGCCTGCGAACATCCGACGCCGGTCGGGCAGCGGCGGCAGGAACCGGCCCTGCGCCGGGTGCCCGTCGTCGCCGAGCTCGGCCTGGGCGGGGTGGTCGAGCAGATGGAACCAGTGCCACAGCGGAGGCAGCTCGGCCCCGGGCGGCGGCTGGTCGAGCAGGGCGGCGAACGCCGCACCCGGCCACGGCCCGATGACCGCGGTGGTTTCGACGGGGTCGGGCGCCCATCCGGTCAGGTACCCAGAGAGTTCGGACACCGCTACTCGCCGACGAACAGCGCGACGCACTCGAAGTGGTGCGTCATCGGGAACGCGTCGAACGCGCGCAGCTTCTCCAGCCGGTAGCCGCGGCCCGCGAACAGGGCGACGTCGCGGGCGAGTGCCGCCGGGTCACACGCCACGTGCACGACGCGGGCGGGGTGGCGCAGGCACAGCGCGTCGACGAGCGCGCGGCCCAGACCCTTGCGCGGCGGGTCGGCGACGACGACGTCCGGCCGCCCGTCCAGGGCCCGGCCGTTCAGCGAGGTGATCAGCTTCTCGACCCGCCCGACGCGCCAACCCACCTGCGGCAGGTCGGCCAGCGCGGCCCGCCCGTCGGCGACGGCCCGCCGGGAGGACTCCACGACCGTCACCCCGCCCGAGGGCCCGACCTGTTCGGCGAGCACGGCGGCGAACAGGCCGACGCCGCCGTAGAGGTCCCAGCCCACGCCGCCGGTCGGCGCCTGCGCCCACTGTCCCACGACGGCGGCGAGTGCGTCCGGCAACGCCGGGTGGACCTGCCAGAACACCCCCGGCGAGAGCCGCCACTCCCGCCCCGCAGCGCGCTGCACGACGGGCCCGCCATCGGCGGAGCCGGGGGCGTCGACGTGCACGACGCCGTCGGCGTCGGCGGCCACCTCCACCTCGCCGCCGGGCTCGAACCCGTGGGCGAGCACCGGCGGCAGGGTGCCCGCAGGCGTGAGCGGGCAGTCGGCGATGGGCAGCACGTCGTGGCTGCGGGGGGCCCGCAGACCGGCGCGGCCGACCTCGTCGACGGCCAGCCGCACCCGGTGGCGCCACCCCAGCGGGCCCCCCGGCAGCTCCTCCACGGCCACGCGCAGCGAGATCCCGGCGAGGCGCTGCAGCTGCTCGGAGAGCACGTCGGCCTTGAGCTCGCGCTGCGCGGCGGGGTCGACGTGCTGCAGGTCGCAGCCCCCACACCCGCCTGCCCGCGCCCACCCACAGGGGGCGGGCACGCGCTGCGGGGACGCGTCGAGCACCGCGACCGTGTCGGCCCGGCAGAACGACCCGCCGCCGTCCTCGCTCACGACGACCCGCACCCGCTCGCCGGGCAGCGCGTGCCGCACGAACACGACCCGTCCCTCCAACCTCGCGACGCAGTGCCCGCCGTGCGCGACCGCACCGACGTCGAGGTCCAGGATGCGGTCGGTCCAGTCGATCTCGGCCTTCACCTGGGCACCTTTCGGGCGGGCGACGACGCGGCGTGCGTGTCGTCCCGGGGCGGCGACTCGTAGCCGCGGCGGATCGAGCCGGGCGGGGTCTCCGGGCGGCGGGTGACGACCCGCTCGGAGGAGACCAGCTGCCACGGCACGCTCGTCACCATCACCCCCGGCTGGAACAGCAGCCGTCCCTTGAGCCGCAGTGCGCTCTGGTTATGCAGGATCTGCTCCCACCAGTGCCCCACCACGTACTCCGGGATGAACACGGTGACGACGTCGCGCGGGTTGGTACTGCGGATGCGCCGGACGTAGTCGAGCACGGGCTTGGTGATCTCCCGGTACGGCGACTCGACGACCTTGAGCGGCACCGGTATCCGCCGCTTCTCCCAGTCGCGCACCAGCGTCCTGGTGTCCGAATCGTCCACGTTGACGGTGACCGCCTCCAGCACGTCGGGCCGCGTCGCCCGCGCGTAGGCCACCGCCCGGAGCGTGGGCTTGTGCAACGTGGAGACCAGCACGATCGCGTGGTTGCGCGAGGGCAGCACGCCGTCCCCCTCGTCGGCCACGAGCTCGGCCGACACCCGGTCGTAGTGCTTCTGGACCGCCCGCATCAGCAGGTAGAACACACCCATCGCGACGATCGCGATCCACGCCCCGCGGGTGAACTTGGTGATCAGCACGACGACGAGCACGACGCCCGTCATCACCGCACCGAACCCGTTGATCACCCGGGCCCGGCGCATCCGAACCCGCTCACCCGGGTCGGTCTCGGTGGCGAGCAGCCGGTTCCAGTGCCGCAGCATGCCGGACTGGCTCAGCGTGAACGCGGTGAACACGCCGACCGTGTAGAGCGCGATCAACCGCGTGACCTCGGCCTGGAACCCCACCACCAGCAGGATCGCGGCGCCGGCGAGCACCAGGATGCCGTTGGAGAACGCGAGGCGGTCGCCGCGGGTGTGCAGCTGCCGCGGCAGATAGCGGTCCTGGCTCAGGATCGACCCGAGCACCGGGAAGCCGTTGTAGGCCGTGTTGGCGGCCAGCACCAGGATCAACGCCGTCACCACGACGACGAAGAAGAAGCCCGGCGGGAAGGAGTCGAACACCGCGGCCGCGAGCTGGGCGACCAGCGTCTGCTGGACGTAGCCCTGCGCGGCACCGGGGAACTGGGCCGCCGGGTCCTCGGCGATCTTGGCCCCGGTCAGCTGGGCCAGCGCGATCAGACCCATGAACATCGTCACCGAGATGCCGCCGAGCAGCATCAGCGTGGTGGCCGCGTTGCGGGACTTGGGCTTGCGGAACGCGGGCACCCCGTTGCTGATCGCCTCGACGCCGGTGAGTGCCGCGCAGCCCTGGGTGAACGCGCGCAGCACGAGCAGCGCCAACGCCAGCCCGGTGAGCGCGTCACCCTCGGCGACGAGCTCCAGCTCGGCGCTGGGCGCACGCACGTCGTCGTCGAACAGCAGGATCCGGGTGAGCCCCCAGATGATCAGCGTGGCGATGCCCAGCATGAAGGCGTAGGTCGGGATGGCGAACGCCACCCCCGACTCGCGCACGCCGCGCAGGTTGACGGCGGTGAGCACGACGATCGCCGCCACCGCGAACTGCACCTTGTGCTCGGCCACGTAGGGCACCAGCGCCCCGACGTTCGCCGCGGCCGCGGAGATCGACACCGCCACGGTGAGCGTGTAGTCGACGAGCAGTGCGCTGGCCACGGTGAGCCCGGCGCTGCGCCCCAGGTTGACCGTCGCCACCTCGTAGTCGCCGCCACCCGACGGGTAGGCCCGCACGTTCTGCCGGTAGCTGGTGACGACCGTGAGCAGCACGACCACGACGGCCAGGCCGATCCACGGGGAGAACGCGTACGAGGTGATGCCGGCGATCGACAGCGTCAGGAAGATCTCTTCGGGCGCGTAGGCGACCGACGACAACGCGTCGGAGGCGAAGACGGGGAGCGCGATCCGTTTGGGCAGGAGCTGATGGCTGAGCCGATCGCTCCGCTGCGGCCGCCCGACCAGGATGCGCTTCACCGCGGTGGCGAGCGTGGACACGACACGCAGCCTATGCCTGTCGTCCCGACGCCGCGTGCAGCGCCGGCGCGGTGTCCGAGGGCACCGCGCGCAGCGCCGCCGGAGCGCGCATCAGACACCGCGCGCAGCGCCGCCGGAGCGCGGGTCGGCACGGTCGCGATAGCGTTCGGCCGACGTGGGAGGTCGGTGAGCGTGTACGTCGTGATCATGGGGTGCGGCCGGGTGGGCTCGTCGCTCGTCGCGAGCCTGGAACGGCTCGGCCACGAGGTGGGCGTGATCGACAAGGATCCGCAGTCCTTCCGCAGGCTCGGCCCGGAGTTCCGGGGCAGGCAGGTGGTCGGCCAGGGCTTCCACCGGGAGGTGCTGGTGGAGGCCGGCCTGGAGCGCGCTCAGGCCTTCGCGGCGGTGTCCAGCGGCGACAACTCCAACATCATCGCCGCGCGGGTGGCCCGGGAACGGTTCGGCGTCGAGCGCGTGGTCGCCCGCATCTACGACGAGAAGCGCGCCGCGGTGTACGAGCGGCTCGGCATCCCCACCATCGCCACGGTGCCCTGGAGCACCGACCGGCTGATGAGCATGGTGCTGCCCGACGGTGTGGCGTCGGCGTGGCGGGAGCCCTCGGGCACCGTCGCGATCCTGCCGCTGCCCATCCACGAGGACTGGGTCGGTCGCCCGGTCACCGAGCTGGAGGCCGCCGCGCGGTGCCGGGTGGCGTTCATCGTGCGGTTCGGCACCGGGGTCCTGCCCAGGCCCGACACCGTGGTGCAGGCCGAGGACACGGTGTACGTGGCCGCGGTCTCGGGCACGGTCAGCGACGTCACGGCGGCCGCGGCCGCCCCACCCCAGGAAGGCTGATCGGTATGCGGGTGGCCATCGCGGGTGCGGGTGCCGTCGGGCGCTCCATCGCGCTCGAACTGCTGGAGAGCTCCCATCAGGTGATGCTCATCGAGCGCGAGCTGTCCCAGATCGAGCCGGAGGCGGTCGAGGCCGCGGAGTGGGTGCACGCCGACGCCTGCGAGCTGTCCTCCCTGGAGGACGCCGACATCGAGAGCTGCGATGTGATGATCGCGGCCACCGGGGACGACAAGGTCAACCTCGTGGTGTCGCTGCTCGCGAAGACCGAGTTCGCGGTGCGGCGCGTCGTGGCCCGGGTCAACGATCCGCGCAACGAGTGGCTTTTCGGCGGCAACTGGGGCGTCGACGTCGCGGTGTCCACCCCACGGCTGCTGGCCGCGCTGGTGGAGGAGGCGGTGGCCGTCGGCGACCTGGTGCGGCTGCTCACGTTCCGCCAGGGTCAGGCCAACCTCGTCGAGGTGACGCTGCCCGCCGACACCCCGCTCGCCGGGCGTCCGGTGCGCTCGCTCAAGCTGCCCGTCGACTCCGCACTCGTGGCGATCCTGCGCGGCGGGCGCGTCATCGTGCCGCAGCCCGACGACGGGCTCGAGCCCGGCGACGAGCTGATCTTCGTGGCCACCACCGCGGTGGAGGACGACATCCGCGCCGCGGTGGAGCGCTGATCACGGCGGCGGTGATCGTCGCCGGAGAACGCGCAGCGGGGTGGGGCGCGTCGGTGGTTCCGAGACGGCGATCACGGGGCGGACGGGCGGGCGCCGCAGCCGCGAGGGGTCAGCCCGCGGCGGCCGACGCCGTGCGGTTGGCGCGGCGGACGGCCCAGACCGTGCCGAGCAGCGCCACGCCCACCAGCGGGTAGCCCATGGCCAGGCGGGCGATGCCGAGCCAGGTCTCCGCCTCAGCGTTGTACAGCAGACCCTGCACCACGAGCCGGGCGGCGAACACGAGCGCCCAGAGCAGGCTGGCCCAGGTGTAGGCGCGCAGCAGCGCCGGACTGCTGCGCCAGCCCTGGCCGTCGCCGTTGATGCCGTGCCAGATCACCCCGGCCAGCGGCCACCGGACCAGCACCGACACGAGGAACGCGAGTCCGAGCACGGCGCTGTAGATCAGGCCGGGCAGGTAGAAGCCGCGGGCCTCACCCGTGCGGTAGGCGATGTACGCCGCGACGCCGACGCCGAGCAGGCCGGAGACGGCGGGCTGCAGGGGCTGCCTGCGCACGATCCGCCACACCGCGATGGCGACGCCTGCCGCGAGCGCGGAGATCACCCCGACCCGCAGCGTGAACAGCAGGTTGGCCAGCACGAACACGACCACCGGGATCGAGGACGCGACGATGCCGATGACCCCACCCATCTGTTCGAGCATGGTGGGGAACTCGCGCTCCGGGCGCCCGCCGTCGGAGGCGTCGGTCACTGGGCCTGGCAGATCTCGTAGTACGGGTTGTAGAGCACCTTGCGCCCGTCGCGGACGGCGAGCCGCCCGCGGACCCGCATCGTGCGCCCGGGCTCGATGCCCGCGATGCGCCGTCGGCCCAGCCAGATCAATGTGACTCCCTCACTGCCGTCGAACAGCTCCGCCTCGAGCGACGCATCCGCGTCCTGGGCGCAGAACTCCACCGAACGCAGCCTACCGAGCACCTCGACCTCGTCGCCGCAGGCACAGTCGGAGGCGCGCTGCGCACCGGACCGCTCCGCGTCCGAGCTGAGATCGACCGCGTCGAGGGTGTCGGCGTCGCTGGTCAGACGTTTGAGCATCCGCCGAAACGCGCCACCGTCGGTGGTACCCATCTGACTCCCAACAGCCTCGGCGCCCGCCGTCGGGCCCGCTAATCTTCCAGCGTAACTCCCCGGAAACACGCCCTGCTGCCTCGGGACGGTATCGATTGAACGTCGAGCCGAACACGCGCGTGACGTGCGCCGAGTGGTGGTCCCGAACGGCAGACGGTCCGCCGTCCACCGCGGTGGTACTGCCCGGTTCCGGCTCCGACGAGGTGTTCGTCCGCGCCGCCTTCGGCGGCCCGCTGCGCGCGGTCGGCGTACGGCTCGTCGCCCCGGAGCCGCGCCGGGACGCGGAGGTGGTCCGCGGCCATCTCGCCGCCCTCGACGCCGCGCTGGAGCGGGCCGACAGGCCGCTGCTGGTCGGCGGGGTGTCGCTCGGGGCGCACCTCGCGGCGCGCTGGGCGGCACACGTCGACCCTCGTCGCCTCGCGGGGCTGCTGCTGGCTCTCCCGGCCTGGACGGGGGCGCCCGCACCGGACGAGCCCGCCGCACTCGCCGCGCGGCTCACCGCCGACCGGGTGCGCCGCGGC
>JAKDLE010000728.1 GCA_030453005.1 Pseudonocardia sp.
TCTCCTCGGCCTCGTGCGTCCGGAGCCAGGCGTCCAGCGCCGCGCCGAGCGTCGCCTTCGTCCGCGGGTTGCGCTGCTCGTCGACCTGCCCGAGCAGCCTCGTGAGGATCTTTTGCGCCTCGCGCTCGTCACGCGTGGACTCGGTGAGGTAGTGATCCTTGCCCGTCAGCGGGTCGACGCCGGCGTATACGAGCACCTGGAACGACCCGCCGCGACGACGGATGTGTCCGCGCGCGCGACGTGTCTTCGTGCTGGTCCGAGGCACCCCAGCAGCATACCCAATGACATAGTCATTGACAGTTCCTGCTCAAGGGAGCATGGTTGAAGCTATCTTCGCTGCTCAGACGCTGTGGGCCCCCCGGGGATCGAACCCGGAACCCGCGGATTAAAAGTCCGCTGCTCTGCCGATTGAGCTAGAGGCCCCCACCGCGCGACACGAGGCCGCTGCGACCGCCTCAGCCTACGGGGCCCCATCGACCTCACCTGCGGCCTACCGATATTGCTCACAGAGGGTGGGTAGTCGCCACTTTCCGTCACCCTCCATTCTGAGCGCATGCATCCTTCCCGACTCGTCGGCCTCGGAGCGATCGGCGTGCTGGCTCTGGCCGGCTGCGGTGGCGCCTCGGCGTCGGCGCCATCGACCCCGTCCCCCACTCCCGACCGCGCCGTGCAGGTCAGTGCCACCTTCGGCGACGGGCAGGGCACGGCGATCACCTACGACCCGGAACTGGTTCCGGTCGGCTCCCGCGGAGCGGTCAGCGCCGAGACAGGCGACGACGGCACCACGGTGACGCTCGCCGTGCGCGGCCTGCTGCCCGACCGCCAGTACGGAGCACACGCGCACACCGAACCGTGCGGGGCGACCGGCGCCGACGCGGGCCCCCACTTCCAGAACGAGGTCGACCCGGTGCAGCCGAGCGTCGATCCGGCGTACGCCAACCCGCAGAACGAGATCTGGCTCGACCTCACCACCGACGCGTCCGGGGCGGGCTCCGCCACCGCCGAGGTGGAGTGGGGCTTCGAGGAGGACCGTCGGGCGAAGTCGGTCATCATCCACGCCATGGGGACCGCGACCGGGCCCGGCGAGGCCGGTAAGGCGGGCTCCCGACCGGCCTGCATCACCGTGGACTTCTAGAGGCGGGGACAATGGGGGCCGTGAGTGCCCCGACCCGCTACCGCCCGCTGCAGATCGGGCCCTACGTCTCCGACACGCCGGTGGTGCTGGCCCCGATGGCCGGCATCACCAACGCCGGGTTCCGCCGGCTGTGCCGCGAGCAGGGGGCCGGGTTCTACGTCTGCGAGATGATCACCTCCCGTGGGTTGGTGGAACGCAACCCGCTGACGCTGCGCATGATCGCGATGGACCCGGACGAGCGGCCTCGGTCGATGCAGCTCTACGGCGTCGACCCGATGGCGATGGGTCGGGCGGTGCGCATCGTCGTCGAGCGCGACCTCGCCGACCACATCGACATGAACTTCGGCTGCCCCGTGCCGAAGGTCACGCGCAAGGGCGGCGGTGCCGCGCTGCCCTACAAGCGGCGGTTGTTCGAGGCGATCGTGGCGGCCGCCGTCGACAACGCCGGGCCGCTGCCGGTCACCGTGAAGATGCGGATCGGCATCGACGCCGAGCGCCACACCTACCTCGACGCCGGGCGCCGGGCCGTCGACGCCGGGGTGGCGGCGGTGGCCCTGCACGCGCGCACGGCCGCGCAGCGCTACTCGGGCACGGCCGACTGGTCGGCGATCGCGCGGCTGCGCGACGTGCTGCCCGCGGAGGTGCCGGTCCTGGGCAACGGCGACATCTTCTGCGCGACCGACGCGCTGGCGATGGTGCAACAGACCGCCTGCGACGGTGTCGTGGTCGGGCGAGGCTGCCTCGGTCGACCGTGGCTGTTCGGCGACCTGGAGGCCGCGTTCGCCGGACGTCCGCTGCCCGCGCCGCCCACGCTCGCGCGGGTAGCGGCCACGATGCGCAGGCACGCCGTGCTGCTGCAGGAGCACATGGGCGTCGACAAGGGCATCCGCGACATGCGCAAGCACATCGCCTGGTACCTCAAAGGCTTCCCGGTGGGCCCCGAGGTCCGCCGGAACCTCGGCCTGGTGAGCAGCATCGACGAGCTCGACGCACTGCTCGCCCAGCTCGACCAGGACCAGGAGTTCCCCGCCGAGGCCGACGGGCCGCGCGGCCGCCAGGGCTCCCCCGGTCGCGTCGTCCTGCCCGAGCACTGGCTCGACGACCCCGACGACGCGAGCGTGCCCCTCGGCGCTGAGCTCGAGCACTCCGGCGGCTAGGAGGGTGCTGAAGAGCTCCGGCCGTAGCGAGCGGCGGCCAGGTGGTGTCCGCGAAAGGCGCGCGGATGCGGCGATAC
>JAKDLE010000058.1 GCA_030453005.1 Pseudonocardia sp.
CCGCGTTGGGGTCGGCCCCGCCGAGCGCTGCGACAGGCGGTGGGCGGCTCGGGTCAGCATCGCCCGGACGACCACCGGGTGCGCCTTCCGCACGAGGGCGAAGTACGCCCTGCCGCGGGCGTTGTGCAGCTGCACCAGCGTGCTCACGACGACGCGGTCCGCCTCGCGGAGCACCGACACCCGGAAGTCGAGATGCCGCTCGTCGGTGCCCAGGAGCACCTCGTCGGTGCGGCGCGCGGGCGTCTCGAACGACGAGGCGCCGCCCCGCGCGATCCCGACCAGGCCCACCAGTGCCTCCCGCAGCCCCAGCACGGCGACGACCCACCGCGGCGGATCGCGGAAGATCGCGTCGGCCCAGGCCTGCGGATCGACCGGCATCACCGGACGGCAGGCGATGGCGTACGCGTCGGCGAAGTCGACGCGCGGTAGCGCGCGAGCCGTCAGCGGTGTCGTCGGCACGGCGGTGGACCCGGCTCGTTCGGCGGCGGTCCAGCGCCATGGCCGCTCGTGCCCGTTGCCCACCATCCCGACCTCCGTACGCTAGCGTATGGACGCCATACGGTAGCGTACGGACGTGGCTCGGCGGAAGCGGTTGACCGAACAGGACTGGGTCGCCGCCGGCTACGCCGCCCTCGCCGAAGGCGGCGTCGTCGCCGTGGCCGTGGAGCCCGTCGCCTCCCGGCTGGGCGCCACGAAGGGCAGCTTCTACTGGCACTTCGCCTGCCGCGACGCCCTGCTCGGCGCCTGCCTCGCGCACTGGGAGCGCACCGACACCGACGAGATCATCGCGCTCGTCGCAGCCGAGTCGGACGTCTCGACCCGGCTGCGGACGCTGCTCACGGTCGCCCTCGGAGCCGCGCACCGGGCGGGGGGCACGGTCGAACTCGCTCTGCAGCCCAGCGCCGACCATCCGCTGGTGGCCCCGGTACTGCGGCGCGTCACCCAGCGGCGTCTGGACTACCTGGCCGCGCAGTTCCGCGCGCTCGGCTTCACCCCCGACGAGGCCCGGCAGCGCAGCACGCTCGCCTACACCGCCTACCTCGGGCACGCGCAGCTGGCGCACGCCACGCCGGATCTGGCCCCGTCCGGACCGGCTTACGTCGACACGGTGGTCGCCCGCCTCACCGCGAGGTGATCCCTCGCGCGGTTCGGTTCAGCGGTGCGTGACCGAGTCCAGGTAGCGCGCCGTCCAGCCGTCCGCGACCCGGCGAGCCCATAGGGCCATGACGGCCTCGGCCTCGTCGGCGTGGCCGTCCATCCGCACGCAGGCGTCGCGGCGCAGCTGGGCCTTGGTCAGCGCGAACGTGTCCGGCGGGACCGCCGTGGCCATCGTGCGGGCCCGGTCGACGGCCGCACCGAGCAGATCGTCGGCGGGCAGCACCTCGTCGACGATCCCGAGCGCCTGGGCCTGACCGGTCGGATAGGTCTGTGCGCCGAGCATCATCCGGCGGGCCGCGACGTCTCCGACGGCGTGGCGCAGCACCTCCATCGCCACCCGCGGGAACGGCACGCCGACCGCGAGCTCGGGCACCCCGATCCGGCCCCGGCCCTCGGCCATGAGCGTGACGTCGGCACAGGCCGCGAGCACGCAACCGCCCGCGATCGCGTGCCCGTTGACCGCGGCCACGACCGGCTTGCCCAGCTCGAACACGCTGCGGAACAGCTCGTCGAGGGCGGGGACGAAGCGCCGCACGTACGGTTCGCCCTCCGCGAGGTAGCGACGCAGGTCCGCGCCCGCGGAGAAGGCCTTCCCCGAACCGGTGAGGACGACCGCCCGCGCCGGGTCGGTGACCAGGGCCCGGAACGCCGCCGTCACCGCCTCGCAGAGCTCGGCGTCCAGGGCGTTGACCGGCCCGTGGGCCAGCCGGAGGACCGCCACGTCGTCCTCGTCACTGCGTTCGATCACGCGGGTCAACCTACCGACACCGCCGGGAACGGACCGCGTCCAATCAGCCCTGGCGGCGATCGCATGGCAGGCTTCGCATGAGCCGTCCGTCACCAACGCTGGAGTAGCCATGCCGCAGAGCGTCCGCGGGGTCGTCGCACACAAGAAGGGCGAGCCCGTCTCCGTCGAGACGATCATCGTCCCCGACCCCGGCCCGGGTGAGGCCGTCGTCCAGGTCCAGGCCTGCGGCGTGTGCCACACCGACCTGCACTACCGCGAGGGTGGGATCAACGACGAGTTCCCGTTCCTGCTCGGCCACGAGGCCGCCGGGATCGTCGAGGCCGTCGGCGAGGGCGTCACCGACGTCGCGCCCGGCGACTTCGTGATCCTCAACTGGCGTGCCGTGGACGGCACGTGCCGGGCGTGTCGCCGCGGCGAGCCCTGGTACTGCTTCTCCACCCACAACGCCGCGCAGAAGATGACGCTGGAGTCCGGGCAGGAGCTCTCGGCCGCCCTGGGCATCGGCGCGTTCGTCGAGAAGACCCTCGTCCACGCCGGCCAGTGCACCAAGGTCAACCCGGCCGTCAAGCCCGAGGTCGCGGGCCTGCTGGGCTGCGGGGTCATGGCGGGTATCGGCGCGGCGATCAACACCGGCGGCATCGGCCGCGGCGACTCGATCGCCGTGATCGGCTGCGGCGGCGTCGGCGACGCCGCCATCGCCGGAGCCGCCCTCGCGGGCGCGTCCACGATCATCGCGATCGACACCGACGACCGGAAGCTGGAGTGGGCCAAGGGGTTCGGCGCCACCCACACCGTCAACGCCAAGCAGCAGGACGTCGTGGAGGCCGTGCAGGCACTCACCGACGGCAACGGCGCCGACGTCGTCGTCGACGCCGTCGGCCGTCCCGAGACGTTCAAGCAGGCGTTCTACGCCCGCGACCTCGCCGGCACGGCCGTCCTCGTGGGCGTCCCCACCCCGGATATGACCATCGACCTCCCGTTGATCGACGTGTTCGGCCGCGGCGGCTCCACCAAGTCCTCCTGGTACGGCGACTGCCTGCCCAGCCGCGACTTCCCGATGCTCGTCGACCTGCACCTGCAGGGCCGGCTGCCGCTGGAGAAGTTCGTCAGCGAGACGATCGCGCTCGACGGCGTCGAGGGCGCCTTCGAGAAGATGCACCGTGGCGACGTCCTGCGCTCGGTGGTGATCTTCTGATGAGCGGTATCGATCACGTCGTCACCAGTGGCACGTTCTCCCTCGACGGCGGCACCTGGGACGTCGACAACAACGTGTGGATCGTCGGTGACGAGAATGAGGTGTTCGTCATCGACGCCGCGCACGACGCCGACAAGATCGCCGAGGCGGTCGGCGGGCGCACGGTGAAGGCGATCGTCTGCACCCACGCGCACGACGACCACGTCAACCAGGCACCGGCGCTGGCCGACCGGTTCTCCGCCCCGATCCTGCTCAACCCGGCCGAGTCGGTGCTGTGGGACATGACCTGGCCCGACCGCAGGCCCGACGGCGAGCTCGCCGACGGCCAGACGCTCACCGTCGGCGGCGTCGAGCTGCGGGTGCTGCAGACCCCGGGACACTCCCCCGGCTCGTCGTGCCTGTACTCCGCCGAGCTGGGCACGGTGTTCAGCGGCGACACGCTGTTCCAGGGTGGCCCCGGGGCCACCGGGCGGTCGTACTCGAGCTTCGACACGATCATCGAGTCGATCCGCACGACGCTGCTCACGCTGCCCGGGGCCACCACGGTGCGCACCGGCCACGGGGACGCCACGAGCATCGGCGACGAGGCTCCGCACCTGGAGGAGTGGCTCGCGAAGGGCAGCTGAGTCGGCTGGCACGATCGATCGTGTGGACCGCCGGAACCCGGCGAACGCCCGTTGTCCGAGGTGCTGGCGGAGATGCGCGACGAAGCTGGTCCGCGAAGAGCCTGAGTCGAGGGGTTGATGTCCGGAACCCGAACGGCTCCGCCACCGCCCCCAGCGCGACGGAACCCGCACCGTGGATCGCGAAAGACAGCCGATATGTAGCATTCAGATGCTACTCTTTGAGCATGAGCGAGCCGGACAGCATCGGTATCCGCGAGCTTCGTCAGAACGCCTCGCGGTACGTCGACATGGCAGAGCAAGGTCGCCGGGTGCCGGTGACGAAGCGCGGCAGGCTCGTCGCCTACCTCGTACCGGCCGACGAACCGCAGTCGAACTTCCAGCGGATGGTTGCCGCCGGTCAGGTCCGCCTGGCCAGCGGCGACCTCCGCGATCTCCCACCGCCGCTGCCAGCCGAACCGGGCGAACGACTGCTCTCCGACGTACTGCAGGAGATGCGTGACGAGGAACGGTATTGATCTACCTCGACACCTCCGCCTTCCTCAAGACCGTGCTCGACGAACCGCAGTCGGCCGCCCTCATCGCGTACCTCGATGACCGGCGTGGGGTCCCTCTCGTGTCGAGCGCGCTGCTACTGGTCGAGGCGAGGCGCGGGGTCCTCCGAAGCAACCCGGCTCGGCTGCCGCGCACGGACCTCGGGCTCGCACGGGTATCCCAGCTCGAGATGACAGAAGCCGTATTGGAGTCGGCCAGCCGTCTGCCCGATCCACTGCTGCGCTCCCTGGACGCGATCCACCTGGCCACCGCTCGCGTCATCCGCAGCGATCTCGACGTCCTGCTCACCTACGACGACCGGCTGGCCGAGGCCGCTCGCGAACACGGGCTCCCGACCGCCGCCCCGGCCTGACCACCGGCGCCGCCACCAGCAGCAGCACCGCTGAGAGTCCGAACGCGGCGCGGAACCCGAACGGCTCCGCCACCGCCCCGAGCCCGACGGCACCCGCGCCCGTGCCCGCGTCGTAGGCGATGTTCCAGGCCGCGCTGGCCGAGCCGTAGCGCCGCGGCCCCGAGGCCGCGAACAGGGCGGTGAGCGCGTCGTTCTGCACCAGCCCGAACCCGACGCCGACGACGGCCGAGCCCACCACGACCAGCGGGCCCACCACGACCAGCGGCCCCGCCGTCAGGCCCAGGATCTCGACGCCCATGCCGACCGCCGCCAGCAGCACCCCGGGTAGCAGCAACCGTCCGGTCATGCCGTGCCGGTCCACCAGTCGACCGGCGAGGGTGCGGCCCAACAGCGAGCCCGCCGCGGTGACGAGCAGCGCCGCGGCCACGAGCAGTCCGCCGGGCACGGCCAACGGCAGGAACGTGATCAGCCCGCCCTGCGCGACCGAGCACGTGAGCATCGCCGCCAGCGGCCCGACGGCCGCCGCCCGTGGCGCGGCCGAGCCCGCTCCTGCTTCAGCGGGGTCAGGGACACCGCCCGGCCTCGGCACCCGCAGGGCGACGACGGCCAGCGCGCCGAGCACCGGCGTCACCCCCGCCGCCACGAACACCCCGGTGAAGCCGACGGCCTCCACCACGGCCACCCCGGCCGGGAGCAGCACGAGCTGCGGCAGCCCGATCGCGACGCCGTAGCGGGCGGCCGCGCGACCGTGCTCCGCGGGGGCGACGAGCTCGGCCACCAGTGCGCTGCCCACCACGGTGAGCAGGCCGAACCCCACCCCGCGCACCGCGGAGACCGCCAGCACCGGCAGGAGATCGGCGGAGAGCGCGAGCAGCGGGGTCGGGGCGCCGAGCAACACCAGGCCCGCAGCGAGCGCCGGGCGGTACCCCACCCGAGCCACCAGCCACGGCACCGCGAGCTGGGTGGCGATCGTGGTGAGCATCAGCACCCCGGTGGTGGCGCCCGCCGCGAACGCCCCCGCGTCGGCCACCCAGAGCGGCACGACGGGCAGCAGCAGCGCATACCCACCGAAGCCGAGCACCGTGACGGCGAGCATCAAGCGGAACGACCGGCTGTTCACCAGCGCCAGACCCGTTCCTCGGTGACGACGGCCGTCACGAGGTCGTGCGGCGTCACGTCGAACGCGGGGTTCCACGCGGGGCGGCCCGCCACCACCTCGTCGGGCGCGCGCTCCTCGATCGTGATGCGGTCGCCGTCGGGTGTGGCGGCGTCGAGCGTCGACTCCGGCGCGGCCACGACGAACGGGATGCCTGCCCGGGCGGCGGCCAGTGCGAGCGGGTAGGTGCCGACCTTGTTGGCGACGTCGCCGTTGGCCGCCACGCGGTCCGCGCCCACCACGACGGCGTCGACGAGCCCGCGGGCGATGATCGACGCCCCCGCGCCGTCGACGACGACCCGGTACGGCACGCCGACCACGGCCAGCTCCACCGCGGTGATCCGGGCGCCCTGCAGCAACGGGCGGGTCTCGTCGACGACGACGTAGTCGATCCGCGCCTCCTCGTGCAGCGACCGGACCACACCCAGCGCCGTGCCCCACTCGACGCACGCCATGGCGCCCGCGTTGCAGTGGGTGTGCAGCCGCAGCGGCCCGGGTCCGCACAGCTCCGTGAGCAGCGCCGCGCCGCGGGCGCCGATGGCGCGGCAGGCGGCGATGTCCTCGTCACGCAGGGCGAGCGCGGCGGCGAGCACCGCGTCGGGGCCGTCGGGGGCGGCGGCCCCGGCCCGGGCCACCCCGCCGGCGAGGTTGGCGGCGGTGGGCCGGGCGGCGGCGAGGCGGTCGCACGCGGCGTCGAACTCGGCGCCGGTCGACGTGTACGCGGCCAGCGCCACGCCCAGCGCCCCGGCCACGCCCAGTGCGGGCGCGCCGCGGACGACCAGCCTGCGGATCGCGTCGACCAGCTCGTCCACGTCGCCCACGGCGGTGACGGCCAGCTCCGGCAGGGCGGTCTGGTCCACCAGGACGATCCGCCCGCCGTCCCAGTCGATCGTCCGTGGCAGCACCACGCCACCCTATGTCGCATGTTTGTCGCAAGTTGCGACACCCGGCCCGGTTCGCGTCGTGTAGAAGTATGTCTTAGCCTGCGTGCAGCATAGAGTTAGAGGTGACTAATGATTGACGTGAGACCGTGCTGCACGATGCCGCACACCCCCGCCGTCGAAGACACGCTCCGCACGATCTTCGTGCGCGCGGGCCGCGGCGAACCCGTCGGCACATCGGCGGTAGCGGACGAGCTGCACGTCAGCCCGCCCACCGTCTCGATCATGCTCAAGCGCCTCACCGCGGCCGGTCTGGTCCAGCGGACCGACGGGCACCTCGCCGCGCTCACCGAGCACGGCTCCACCCACGCCCGCGACGTCGTGCGCCGTCACCGGCTCCTGGAGACGTTCCTGCAGCGGGTCCTCGACGTGCCGTGGGACGAGGTGCACGCGGAGGCCGACGCCCTGGAGCACGCGGTGTCGCCGCGCCTGCTGGACCGCATCGACCGGCACCTGGGCCATCCCGACCGCGATCCGCACGGCGACCCCATCCCCCGCGACGGCGGCGGGATCGGCGAGGAGTGGGGCGTACGGCTCGACTCGGCGCCCGCAGGCCGCGCCTTCCACATCGAGCGCGTATACGACCGTGACAGCGCCGCCCTGCGCTACCTGGCCGACCTGGGCATCGCGCCCGGGGTGCGGATCGACGTCACCGAACGACAGCCCTTCGGCGGTCCCCTGTGGATCCGCGTCGGACCGGACGCACACGCCCTCGGCGAGCCGCTCACCCACCTCGTGCACGGTCGGGTGGTCGCGCCCGCCGGCGCCAGAGGCACCCTCGCGTGAGGCGCCTGTTCGCCGCACTCGCCGTCGGGCTGGTGGCCCTCACCGGCTGCACCTCCACGGCGGCCTCGGGGGACGAGCCGATCGGCGACCGCCCCGTCCGCGTCACCACCACCACCAACTTCATCACCGACACGGTCGCGCAGATCGGGGGCGACAACGTGGAGGTCACCGGGCTGATGGGGCCCGGAGTCGATCCCCACCTCTACCGGGCGAGCGCGGGCGACGTGCAGTCGCTGCGCGACGCCGACGTGATCTTCTACGGGGGCCTGCAGCTGGAGGGCCGCATGGGCGACCTGCTCGAGGAGCTCGCCGCCACGCAGACCACGAAGGCCGTCACCGACGACATCCCCCGCGAGAACCTCCTCGCCCCGGCGCCGGGGGCCAAGGAGCAGTACGACCCGCACGTGTGGTTCGACGTGGCGCTGTGGAAGCAGGCCAGCACCACGATCGCCGACACCCTCGCCGAGCGCGATCCGGCCCGTGCCGCCGAGTACCAGGCCAACCTGGAGCGCTACCTCGCCGAGCTCGACGAGCTCGACGCCTACATCATGGCGCGGATGGCGGCCATCCCGCCGGAACACCGGCTGCTGGTCACCTCGCACGACGCGTTCGAGTACTTCGGGCGCCGCTACGGGATCGACGTCGCGGGCATCCAGGGCATCTCCACCGCGGCCGAGGCCACCACCGCCGACATCGAGCGGGTGGCCGCGCTCATCGCGAGCCGCGGTGTGCCCGCGGTGTTCGTGGAGTCCAGCGTGCCGCGCCAGACGATCGAGGCGCTCATCGCCTCGGCGACCGCGCGCGGCGCCACCGTCACCGTGGGCGGGGAGCTCTACGCCGACGCCGCGGGCGATCCCGGCACGCCCGAGGGCACCTACATCGGCATGCTGCGGGCCAACGCGGACCTGATCGCCGACGGACTGATCCCCGACGAACTGATCACCGACGGACCGGGAGCCTGAGATGTTCATGCCGAGCCCGACACCCACCGCGATGGAGGTGCGCTCGCTGACGGTGTCCTACCGGTCCGCACCTGTGCTGTGGGAGGTCGAAGCCCACTTCCCGGCCGGGCATCTGTGTGCGATCGTCGGACCCAACGGGGCAGGCAAGTCCACGCTGGTCAAGGCCGCGCTGGGTCTCGTCCCCACCGACGCGGGGCAGGTCCTGATCGACGGCCTCGAGGGGCGCGCGGCGCTCGACCGCGTGGCGTACGTGCCGCAGCGCGAGTCCGTCGACTGGGACTTCCCGATCACCGTCGGCGAGGTCGTCGCGATGGGCCGCTACCGGGCCACGGGCTGGTTCCGGCGGGTCGGGCGAGCCGACCGCGCGATCGCGGCGCAGTGCCTGGAGCGCGTCGGCATGGCCGCGTACGGCACGCGCCAGATCGGGCAGCTCTCGGGCGGGCAGCGCCAGCGCGTGTTCCTGGCGCGGGCGCTGGCCCAGCAGGCCCCCGTCCTCGTCATGGACGAGCCGTTCGCAGGCATCGACGCCCGCACCCAGGCCGACCTGCTGGAGCTGCTCGGCGGCATCCGCGACGACGGTGACTCGGTGATCGTCGTGCACCACGACATGGCGCAGGTCCGCGCGGCGTTCGACTGGACGCTGCTGCTCAACGTCCGCGCACTGGGCTGCGGGCCCACCGCCGAGGTGCTCACCCCCGACGCCGTGCGGGGGGCGTACGGCGTCGGCTCCGACACGATGGCCTGGGCGGGCTGAGCCTGTGCCCGGCCTCAGCTACACCGACACCGTCGTGGTGCTCGGCGCACTGGTCCTCGGCGTCACGGCCGGGGTGCTGGGCACGTTCGCGGTGCTGCGCAGTCGCAGCCTCGTCGGCGACGCCGTGGCGCACTCGACGCTGCCGGGCGTGTGCGTGGCCTTCCTCGTCAGCGGGGCGAAGGACGTGCCGGGGCTGCTCGTCGGCGCGGCGGTGGCCGGCATCGTCGCCGCGCTGCTGATGGTCGGCATCGAACGCACGGGCCGGATCAAGCCCGACACCGCGATCGGCGTGGTGCTCTCGGGATTCTTCTCCCTCGGCATCGTGCTGCTCACCTACATCGGCAGCAGCGCCGACGCCGACCAGGCCGGGTTGGAGAACTACCTGTTCGGGCAGGCCGCGGGGCTGCTGGAGAGCGACGTCGTGGTGATGGCGGCGCTCGGCGGCACCTCCCTGCTGGTGGTCGCCGTGCTGCGCCGCGCGCTGACCACCACCCTGTTCGACGCCTCCTACGCCGGGTCGATCGGGCTGCCGGTACGTGCGCTCGAGGTGCTGATGACGGCGCTGCTGGTGGTGGCCGTCGTCATCGGGGTGCGGGTGGTCGGCGCGATCCTGATGGTGGCGATGCTCGTGGTCCCCACCGTCGTGGCCCGTCAGCTCGCCGACCGGTTCAGCGTCGTGCTG
>JAKDLE010000729.1 GCA_030453005.1 Pseudonocardia sp.
GGGGATGGGGAAACAGGACCGCTGCGCGGTTCCTGCGCCCCTGACTACCAATGACCGACGATCCCGCCGTGCTGCTGACCCGTGACGACACCGACCCGGCCGTCGCCGTGCTGACCCTCAATCGGCCCGCGCGCTACAACGCCCTGACCGTCGAGCTCAAGACCGCCCTGCTGGCGGCGGTGCGGAAGCTGGCCGCCGCCGACGACGTCCGCGCGCTGGTGGTCACCGGGTCGGGCAAGGCGTTCTGCGTCGGGCAGGACCTCGGCGAGCACGCCGAGGCGCTGACCGCCGACCCGGCGACCTCGTTCGACACGGTCACCGAGCACTACAACCCGATCGTCCTCGGGCTCGCCGACCTGCCGTTCCCGGTGGTCGCCGCCGTCAACGGGCCGTGTGTCGGCGCGGGGCTCGGGTTCGCGCTCACCTGCGACCTGCGCGTCGCCGCCGCCGGGCTCAAGTTCTCCACCGCGTTCGTCGGCATCGGGCTCACGGCCGACTCGGGGCTCTCGGCGAGCCTCGCCCACGCCGTCGGCGTCTCCCGGGCCACCGAGCTGCTGCTGCTGGGCGAGACGTTCACCGCCGAGGACGCCCACGCCTGGGGCCTCGTGCGGGCGGTCGTGCCTGCCGAGGAGGTGCTGCCCGCCGCGCTGGAGCTGGCGCGCAGGCTGGCGGGCGGGCCGACGAAGGCGTACGCGGAGGTGAAGCGCGCGGTGCGCCACGGTGCGGTGTCGGCGCTGCCCGAGGTGCTCGCCGAGGAGGCCGCGGCGCAGGCCCGGCTCGCGACCACGCAGGACCACCGCGCCGCCGTCGAGGACTTCCTGCACAAGCGTCGCCCCACGTTCCTGGGCCGATGACCACCGGCGCGCGGGTGCGGCGCCCGAGCCACGGGCCCGGGTCGCTGCTCGAGGTGGCGGTGGGGGAGTTCATCACCCGCGGTTACGACGCCACGTCGATGGAAGATCTCTCCCGCGCGGCGGGGATCACGAAGTCGTCGTTCTACCATCACTTCGCGGGCAAGGAGGCGTTGCTGCGGGCCGCGCTGGAACGGGCGCTGGACGGGCTGTTCTCCATCCTCGACTCCGAGGCCGCCCGCACCGGCTCGCCGCTGCACCGGCTGCGCCACATCGTGGCGGGGCAGGTCGAGGTGCTGGTGGCCGAGCTGCCCTACGTCACGCTCCTGCTGCGGGTGCGGGGCAACACCGAGACCGAGCGGTGGGCGCTGGAGCGGCGCCGCGAGTTCGACGCCCGGGTCGCCGCGCTGGTGCGCGACGCCGTCGAGGCGGGGGAGATCCGGACGGGCGTGGAGCCCGCGCTGGCGGCCCGGCTGCTCTCCGGCCTGGTGAACTCGGTGGTGGAGTGGGCCCGCCCCGGAGGCAGTACGACGAACCTCCCCGCGGCGGTGGCGAACGCCGCCTTCGAAGGCATCCTCCCCGCCCCGTAACCGTCCCGTCGGGGTTGCCTTCAGCGCGCGCGTGCGGCACCATTGACCGAACGAACATTCGGTTGGCAGGAGGACCTGTGAGTGAGCTTCAGGCGCAGTTCGACGCCACGATCGAGGCCGACCAGCGGATCGAGCCGCGGGACTGGATGCCCGAGGCCTACCGCAAGACGCTGATCCGGCAGATCGCCCAGCACGCGCACTCGGAGATCATCGGCATGCAGCCGGAGGGCAACTGGATCCTGCGGGCGCCGTCACTGCGGCGCAAGGCGATCCTGCTGGCCAAGGTGCAGGACGAGGCCGGGCACGGCATGTACCTCTACGCCGCGGCCGAGACGCTCGGCGTCGACCGCGAGGCGCTCACCGAGAAGCTCATCGAGGGCAGGCAGAAGTACTCGTCGATCTTCAACTACCCCGCGCTGAGCTACGCCGACATCGGCGTCATCGGCTGGCTCGTCGACGGCGCCGCGATCTGCAACCAGGTGCCGCTGTGCCGCTGCTCCTACGGCCCCTACGCGCGGGCGATGGTCCGCATCTGCAAGGAGGAGTCGTTCCACCAGCGGCAGGGCTACGAGCTGCTGCTGGCGATGGTCAACGGCACCGATGCGCAGCGGGAGATGGTGCAGGAGTCGGTGAACCGGTTCTGGTGGCCGTCGCTGATGATGTTCGGCCCGCCCGACGGCGACTCGCCCAACTCGGCGCAGTCGATGGCGTGGGGGATCAAGCGCCACACCAACGACGAGCTGCGCCAGCGCTTCGTCGACATGTCCGTGCCGCAGGCGGCGGCGCTGGGCGTCACGCTGCCCGACCCGGAGCTGGTCTGGAACGACGAGCGGCAGGCACACGACTACGGCGAGCCGGACTGGGACGAGTTCAAGGCCGTCGTCGCCGGGTCCGGGCCTGCGAACGCGCAGCGGGTCGCGCACCGGCG
>JAKDLE010000730.1 GCA_030453005.1 Pseudonocardia sp.
AAGACCACCGGTATAAGCCAATGGTGAAATCGGGTGGAGCGCAGCGGGAGTCCGATGGGGTCGTAGTACCGCAGAGTGCCGTGCGCATCTCGGTGAGCGGGAAGGGCCCCGACGTCGGTCATGCGAGTGGAGTGGGTAAGTGCTGGGGCATGGCCCCGCGGCTGCACAGCGCGGCCACACCGGAGGCGGTGGCGGTGCCGGCGGCCGCGGTGTCGGACGAGATGGCGGAGGCGTGCGCGGCTCCATGCTCGGAATGGACGGCGCTTCCGCCCGCGCGGCTGCGGCGGCGAGCCCCGGACCCCCCGCCAGCCGCACGAGCTGCCCGGGCCGCCCGCCAGGGTCGGCGGGCGTGATGCCCGACCGGTATCCGCGCAGCTCACGCAGCCCAGTGCGACCGCCGGGGAGGCGGCACGCCGCCGCGCTGGCCCGCCGGAGCGTGGTCGCAACCTGCGCGCCGGGCAGGCGGGGCGTTGGACTCCAGCCTGGTTCCACGACCAGGGATTACATCATCTCATGGGCACCATCCGATACCCAAAGGCAGCGTGATCATGTCCAGAAGGTCGTCGGTAAGCCGTATGCGGGAGAACCGCTCGTACGGATTGAAAGGGGGATGGGGAAACAGGACCGCTGCGCGGTTCCTGCGCCCCTGACTACCAATGACTCGTGATGTGGACGTTCTGGTGATCGGGGCTGGATTCGCCGGGCTGCGCGCCCTGCACACGATGCGGGCGATGGGCCGGTCGGTGGCCGTGCTGGAGGCGGGCGAGGGGATCGGCGGGGTCTGGTACTGGAACCGCTACCCCGGCGCGCGCTGCGACGTGGAGAGCTACGACTACTCCTACGGCTTCTCCGAGGAACTGCAGCAGGAGTGGCGCTGGAGCGAGCGCTACGCCACGCAGCCCGAGATCTTGCGCTACGTCGAGCACGTCGCCGACCGCTTCGACCTGCGCGGTGACGTGCACCTGCGGCGCCGGATGGAGCGCGCGGAGTTCGACGGCGAGCGGTGGCGGATCACCACCGACACCGGAGAACGGTGGTCGGGGCGCTGGCTGGTGATGGCGGTGGGCAACCTGTCCACGACGAAGGCGCCGGAGTTCCCCGGGCAGGAGTCGTTCACCGGCCGGATCCTGCACACCGCGAGGTGGCCGCACGAGGGCGTCGACCTCGCGGGCAGGCGTGTCGGCGTCATCGGTACGGGCTCGTCGGGCATGCAGATGACGCCCGTGGTGGCCCGCGAGGCCGCGCACCTCACGGTGTTCCAGCGCACTCCCAACTTCAGCGTCCCGGCCGCGAACGCGGTCATCGACGACGCGACCGACGCGGAGGTCAAGGCGTCCTACGCGCAGCGCCGCGACGGTCGCGCGCAACTCCCCGAGCGGCCTGGGTTTCGTGCCGAGCAAGCAGTCCGCGCTCGACGCGACACCCGAGCAGCGGCGTGAGGTGTACGAGGCGGCCTGGAAGCGGTTGGGCTTCGGGTTCGCGCTGGCCTACTACGACCTCATCCTCGACCAGGCCGCGAACGACACCGCCGCCGACTTCATCCGCGAGAAGATCGGCGCGCAGATCGACGACCCGGAGACGCGGGAGAAGCTGATGCCGCGCGGCTTCCCGTTCGGCACCAAGCGCCCGTCGGTCGACAGCGACTACTACCCGACGTTCAACCGCGACGACGTGACGCTGGTCGACGTCCGCACCGACCCGATCGAGCGCGTGACGGCCACCGGCATCACGACCCGCGGCGGCCACCACGACCTCGACGTGATCGTCTTCGCCACCGGCTTCGACGCCATGACCGGGTCGCTGCTGAAGCCGGAGATCGTCGGCCGCGACGGGCGCACGCTGTGCGAGCACTGGGCGTGCGGCCCGCGCACCTACCTGGGGCTGTTCGTCTCCGGCTTCCCGAACCTCGCGGTCATCGCGGGGCCGGGAAGCCCGTCGCTGCTGAGCAACGTGCTGCTCTCGATCGAGCAGCACGTCGACTGGCTGGCGGCGCTGATGGACCACCTCGGACCCGAGGGACGGGTGGAGGCCACGCCGGACGCCGAGGACGGCTGGGTCGCCCACGTCAATGAACGGGCCGCCGCCACCCTCTACCCGAAGGCCGCGTCGTACTACATGGGCGACGAGGTCCCGGGCAAGCCGCGGGTGTTCATGCCCTACTCCGGCGGCGTGCGCGGCTACCGGCGGATCCTGGAGAAGGTGGCGGCCGACGGGTACGAGGGACTGGAGCTGACGACGGATGACCGCGCGGGCGTGGGGGGCGCGCCCCCCCGAAGGGGAGCAGAACCCCCCCGGGGGGGGGGGGGGCGGGGCGGGGGGGGGGGGGGGGGGGGAGGGGGGGGGGGGGGGGCCCAGCCCGGCGG
>JAKDLE010000731.1 GCA_030453005.1 Pseudonocardia sp.
GCCGCGGGTGCCCTGCTCCAGGCGCTGGTCCGCAACCCGATCGCCAGCCCGGACCTGATCGGGATCACCGCGGGCGCGGTGGCCGCGACCGTCGCCTTCACCGCGTTCGGACCGGCGCTGCCGTTCGGCACGGCGAGCTGGGTGCTGCCGCTGGTCGCCACCGTCGGCGGGTTCGCCACGGCGATCACCGTCTACCTGCTGACGCGCCGGATCGGCACGGTGGAGAGCACCCGCCTGCTGCTCGTCGGCATCGTCACCAGCGGGGTTCTCGGTTCGATCACGCCGGTCGGGCTGATCTTCCTGGGCGAGCGGGCCGAGTCGCTGCTCGGCTGGCTCGCCGGCTCGCTCGCCCTCAAGACCTGGGCCGACGCCGGGCTGGTGGCCGTCTACCTCGCGCCGGGCGTCGTACTGGCCGTCCTGGCGATCCCGCGCGCCAACCTGCTCCAGCTCGGCGACGGCGTCGCGGTCGCGCTGGGGCAGCACCGGGAACGGGACCGTCTCCTCGTGCTCGTCGCGGCGGTCGTCCTCACCGCGGGGGCGGTCTGCGTCGTCGGGGCCATCGGATTCGTGGGGCTGGTCGGGCCGCACATCGCGCGGCGGGTCGTCGGCAACGACACGCGTCGGCTCGTTCCGGCCGCGGCGATCGGCGGCGCCGTCATGGTCCTGCTCGCCGACCTGGTGGCGCGCAACCTCGACCCGCGGTGGCTGCTGGGGCCGCTGGCCGACGACGTCCGCGCCGCGGCCCTGCCGGTGGGCGTGTACCTCACCCTGTTCGGGGTGCCGTTCCTGCTCTCGCTGCTGCGGAGGTCCCCCTCATGAGGTGGCCGTCGTGACCGAGCCACGGATCGAGGTGCGCGGACTGCGCGCCGGGTACGACCGGCGGCCGGTCGTCGACGGCGTCGCCCTGACCGTCGCGGCCGGGGCCTGCTCAACCGTGCCAGCTGAGACACCGACGGTATGCGTGATGACCTGCGCGACTACGTCGCCACCCAACTCGGCGACCTCGACGCCGCGCTGGCGGTTGACGGGACGGGCGATCTCAAGAAGGGCGTGTGCATGGTCGGGGTGCCCATCTCGTGGACCAGCGGCGAGCAGCACGGGTGCTGGTGGGCTGCTCGTGCAGCGCCACCGCTGACAGGTGAGCCGGCGCTCTACCGCTGCCATGCACCCGATGTGGTGCCGCTTGCGCGAGCCGATCCGCGTCGCCAGCCTGTCGTTAGACGGTGGAGGAATCCTTCCAGGCCGGGAAGGGCCTGGCCGGGCTCGACGATCACCCGGTCCGGCACTGGACCTCCTGGCGGCCCTGGGCCCCCACTCGCGATGGTCGCGCACGCCCGGCTCGCGGTGATTGCCGCCCGCGAAACACGCCGACAGACCGGCACCCGACGGGCTCATCGCGCTGACCTGCAACGAGATCCGGCGCTTGTTCGTCCGCTTCGTCATCGAACCCAGCCGGACCGTGGCCTGCCCGCTGGTCTGGTCACTGTGGCGGCGACGCCATCAACACCGCGCACGCATCAGATCTACGGCTGGAGTACCAGCGTGGTGCCGGATCAGGACGCGGCCCCTGTCCCGGCTTCGCTCTATGGAGGGTTTGACCTGCACCAACAGCTTGAACTCGAACATTCGTTCGGGTATGATCGGAGTATGTCCACCGGCCCGCTCACCAGCACGCACCGCCACCTCGGCGCCGCGCTGGACGAGCTGTCCGCCGCGGCCGTCCACGCCTGCCCGGACGAGCTGCTGTCGGTCCTCACGATGTGCGAGGGCGCCGCCCGGCGGCTCGACCAGATCACCGTCGTCGCCGTGGCCACCCTGGAGCGCAGCGGCACATTCGTCGAACGCGGCTACTCCTCCACCGCCGCCGCCCTGGGCGACCTGCTCGGCTGGGAGCGGTTCGAGGCACGCCGTCGGGTCACCGCCGCCGAACAGGTCTGCCCGCGCCTCGGCCTCGACGGCACCCCACGCCCCGCCCGCCTCGCCGCGACGGCCGCGGTGTTCGCCGCCGGACAGGCCAGCCTGCGCCACGTCGAGACGATCGCCCGCGTGCTCGGCACCGCCGCCGCGCAACGGCTCACCCCCGAGATCTGGGCCGGCGCCGAGACCCAACTCGCCGCGAAGACCGCCGAATACACCCCCACCGAGCTGCACACGTGGGGCACCGCGCTCGTGGAAGCGCTCGACCAGGACGGCGCCGAACCCGACGACCGACCACCGGCACAGGTCAACGAACTGCACCTGTCCCGCCACCGCAACGGCGGCGGCCGGATCAAGGGCCGCTTCGACGACGCCGCGATGTACGACGCCATCGCCACCGTCATCGACGCCCACGCCCGACCGGTCACCGGCGAGGACGAGCGCAC
>JAKDLE010000732.1 GCA_030453005.1 Pseudonocardia sp.
GGCATCGTGCCCGACCTGGGTGGTACCTACCCGCTCGTGCGGGCGGTCGGCTACGCGCGCGCCGTCGAGATCTGCCTGACCGGTCGCCGGGTCGGGGCGGCGGAGGCGGTGTCCATCGGTCTGGCGCTGCGTGCGGTGCCCGCGGGCGAGCTGGACGCGGCCGTCGACGAGCTCGTCACGGCCCTCGTCTCGGCGCCCGCCGGGGCGGCGGCGGAGACCCTGGCCCTGCTCTCCGGCGTGGCCGACGGAGCCGACCCCGCTGCGGCACTGGCGGCCGAACGCGCTGCGCAACTCCGTCGTCTGCGCTCCCTGGCCGCGGGCACCGGCTGACGTCGCGGGGACTGAATCGGGCGCCCCCGCGGTTGCACCGGGCGAGGCGAGGAGGTGACTGTGGACCGACCGGTGGGGATGCTGCGGCGCGTGGAGTCGGGGGTGACCGCGCCGCGGACCGTCGCCCCGGGCACCGTGTCGCGGATCTGGCGCTTCGCGGCGGTCTACCGCGGCTGGCTGATCGCGTTCCTGCTGCTCACGGTCGTGATGGCGACGATCGGGGTGGCCACTCCCGTGCTCGCGGGGCAGGTCGTCAACGCGATCGTCGCGGGCGGCGACGTCTCCGCGGCGGCGGCCGTGATCGTCGGGCTGGCCGCGGGCATCGCCGCGCTGGCGGTCCTGGAGGCCGTCACGGGCCTGGTGTCGCGGTGGTTCTCCTCCCGGATCGGGGAGGGCCTGATCGTCGACCTGCGGCGCGCGGTGTTCACCCACGTGCAGACGATGCCGGTGGCGTTCTTCACCCGGACCCGCACGGGCGCGCTGGTCAGCAGGCTCAACAACGACGTCATCGGCGCGCAGTCGGCGATCACCACGACGCTCGCGGCGGTGCTGTCGAACTCGATCCAGCTGATCCTGGCGCTCGCCGTGATGATCACCCTGGCCTGGCAGGTGACGCTGTTGGCCCTGCTGCTGCTGCCGATCTTCGTGCTGCCCGCCCGTCGGATGGGCCGCCGCGTCGCCGACCTGCGGCGGCAGGCGGCCGAGCTCAACGCGGGCATGGGCAACCAGATGACCGAGCGGTTCTCCGCGCCCGGCGCCACGCTCGTGAAGCTGTTCGGCCGCCCGGAGGAGGAGGCCGCCGAGTTCGGTGAGCGGGCCGAGAAGGTCCGCGACATCGGCGTGCGCACCGCGATGGTGTCGCGCGTGTTCGTCACCGCGCTGTCGCTGGTCTCGGCGCTGGCCCAGGCGCTGGTCTACGGCCTCGGCGGCTACCTCGCCGTCACCGGCGCCCTCGAGCCGGGCACCGTGGTCACCCTCGCGCTGCTGCTCACCCGCCTCTACACGCCGATGACGGCCCTGGCCAACGCGCGCGTCGACGTGATGACCGCGCTCGTGTCGTTCGAGCGCGTCTTCGAGGTGCTCGACCTGACACCGATGATCACCGAACGGGCCGACCCCACCCCGCTGCCCGACGGCCCGGTGACGGTGCGGCTGCGCGACGTCCGGTTCGGCTACCCGGGCGCGGAGCAGGTGTCACTCGCGTCGCTGGAGGACGTGGCCGTGCTCGACGGCCGCCCGAGCGAGGAGGTGCTGCACGGCGTCGACCTGGAGGTCGGGGGCGGGCAGCTGCTCGCGCTCGTCGGGTCCTCGGGGGCGGGCAAGTCGACGATCGCGTCGCTGATCCCGCGGCTCTACGACGTCGACTCCGGCGCGGTCGAGCTCTCCGGCGTCGACGTGCGCGACCTGAGCTTCGCCGACGTGCGCGGCGCCGTCGGCGTCGTCACCCAGGACGGGCACCTGTTCCACGACACCATCCGCGCCAACATGGTCTACGCCGCTCCGGGGGCGAGCGACGCGGAGATCGAGGAGTCGCTGCGGCGGGCGCGGCTCGGCGACCTGCTCGACGGGCTGCCCGACGGCCTCGACACCGTCGTGGGGGAGCGCGGCTACCGGCTCTCCGGGGGTGAGCGCCAGCGCCTCACGATCGCGCGGCTGCTGCTCGCGAGGCCCCGCGTGGTGATCCTCGACGAGGCCACCGCCCACCTGGACTCCGAGTCCGAGGCGGCCGTGCAGGCCGCGCTGGTGGAGGCGCTGTCGGGCCGCACGGCCATCGTCATCGCGCACCGCCTGTCCACCGTGCGGGCGGCCGACCGGATCGTGGTGGTGGAGCAGGGGCGGGTCGTCGAGAGCGGCACCCACACCGAGCTGCTCGCCGCGGGCGGCCGCTACGCCGTGCTGTACCGGACGCAGTTCACCGACCAGACCGCGCTCGACCAGCCCACCCTCGACCGGCCCGAGCCGGACCTCGAGTGCGGCGTCGACGGCTGCTGCGGCGTGCGCCACCGGGAGGAACAC
>JAKDLE010000059.1 GCA_030453005.1 Pseudonocardia sp.
GGCCCCGGCGTCACCGAGTGCGCGCAGCGCCACGACCCGCAGCTGCGCGAGCTGGTGGAGCAGGTGCTGCCGGAGGTGGTCGGCGCCGCGGAGGCCGCGGTCACGACGGAGTGCCGCCCCCGGGGGGGACGGGGCGTCAACCTGGAGGTGGACGACGCCGGTACCACCGGCCTGCTGACGGTGCGGTACCTCCCGCCCGGCACCGCCGCGGACGTCGACGGCGTGACCGCTCCGACCGCGTCGGGGGGCACGGTCCTGGTGAGCACCCGTCCCGGCGGGCCCGGCGGGACGGCGCCCTTCGAGGGCCGCCTCGACGCCGTGGCCGCGTACCTCGCCCCCCGGCTGTAAGGCCGGGCGCGGTCCGCGGCGGGGCGGGGGACACTGGCGGTGTGGGCACGGCCAAGGGCGAGCGGCGGCGCGCCGAACTCGTGACGGCGGCCGCGGCGCTGCTGCGCGCAGGTGGGTTCGAGGCCGTCCGGCACCGTGCGGTGGCCGAGCGGGCCGGGCTGCCGCTCGCCTCCACCACCTACTACTTCGACTCCTTCGACGACCTGATCACCGCGGCGGTCGAGCGCACCAGCCGCGACGAGCTGGCCGAGGGGCGGGTCCAGCGCGCGGGGCCTGCCGCCGGGCCCGCGGGCCCCACCGGGCGCGGCGAGAGCGTGAGCGACCAGCTGCTCGGGCCGGAGGCGCGCGACGGCGGCCTCGACGCGGTGCTGCTGCGCTACGAACGGCTCGTCGGCGCGGGGCGACGGCCCTACCTCGCCCCCCTGATGCGCAGGCTGCGCGGCTAGCTCGACGCGCTGCTGGACGAGATCCTCACCCGCTCCGGGCGCCCCATGGCGCCGGCGGCGCTGCGCGATCTCGTCTCGCTCGTCGACGGCGCCGTCATCAGCGCGTTGATCGAGGCCCATCCGGATCCGCGTGCGACGGCCCGCGAGGTGCTGCTCCGTGTCCTGCCCCCCGCCACGTAGGCTGCGTGAACGTGATCCCCAACGTGGCTGTGATCCCGAACGTCTTGGCTGCCCGCTACGCGAGCCCGGAGCTCGTCCACATCTGGTCGCCCGAGTACAAGATCGTGTGTGAGCGTCGGCTCTGGATCGCGGTGCTCCGCGCCCAGCGCGACCTCGGGGTGCCCGTGCCCGACGGCGTCGTCGAGGACTACGAGCGCGTCGTCGAGACGGTCGACCTCGGCTCGATCGCCGCCCGCGAGCGCGTCACCCGCCACGACGTGAAGGCCCGTATCGAGGAGTTCAACGCCCTCGCGGGCCACGAGCACGTCCACAAGGGGCTCACCAGCCGCGACCTCACCGAGA
The DNA here is from genome assembly GCA_030453005.1 of Pseudonocardia sp. GTDB lineage: Bacteria > Actinomycetota > Actinomycetes > Mycobacteriales > Pseudonocardiaceae > Pseudonocardia. The sequence goes on from JAKDLE010000059.1 coordinate 1,317, forward strand.
ACGTCGAGCAGCTGCAGATCCGGCAGTCGCTGGAGCACGTGCGGGGGCGCACCGTGGCGGTACTCGCCCGCCTGGCCCGCCGCGCCGCCGAGCACTCCGAGCTGGTGATGGCGGGGCGCAGCCACAACGTCGCCGCCCAGTCCACCACGCTGGGCAAGCGGTTCGCCTCCGCCGCCGACGAGCTGCTCGTGGCGTACGCGCGGCTCGGGGAGCTGCGGGCGCGCTACCCGCTGCGCGGCATCAAGGGCCCGATGGGCACCGCGCAGGACATGCTCGACCTCCTCGACGGCGACGCCGCGAAGCTCGCGTCGCTGGAGCAGCGGGTCGCGTCGCACCTGGGCTTCGCGGGGGCTCTGACCAGCGTGGGGCAGGTCTACCCGCGGTCACTCGACTTCGACGTGCTCAGCGCGCTGGTGCAGCTCGCGGCCGGGCCGTCGTCGTTGGCCACCACGGTCCGCCTGATGGCGGGCATCGAGCTGGCCACCGAGGGGTTCGCGCCCGGACAGGTCGGCAGCTCGGCGATGCCGCACAAGATGAACTCGCGCTCGACCGAGCGCATCAACGGGATGATGGTGCTGCTGCGCGGTTACGCCGGGATGGCGGGCGAGCTGGCCGGGTCGCAGTGGAACGAGGGCGACGTCTCCGACTCGGTGGTGCGCCGCGTCGCGCTGCCCGACGCGTTCTTCGCGCTCGACGGGCTGTTCGAGACCACGCTGACCGTCCTCGACGAGTTCGGCGCCTACCCGGCCGTCATCGCCCGCGAGCTCGACCGCTACCTGCCCTTCCTCGCCACCACCGCGGTGCTCATGGCCGCGGTGCGCGCGGGCGTCGGCCGCGAGACGGCCCACGAGGTGATCGCCGAGCACGCCGTCGGCGTCGCGCTGGCGATGCGGGAGAAGGGCCAGGCCGACAACGACCTGATCGCGCGCCTCGCCGCGGACGAGCGGCTCGCGCTGCCCGCGGGCACCCTCGACGGCCTGCTCGCCGACCCGCTGCGGTTCACCGGGGCGGCCACCGACCAGGTCGCGGCCGTCGTCGCCCGGGTGCGGGAGATCGTCGACGCCGATCCCGTTGCCGCTGCCTACACACCGGGAGCCATCCTGTGAAGCTGCTGCACTCGGGCAAGGTTCGCGACGTCTACAGCATCGACGGAGCCGACGGCCCCGAGCTCCTGCTCGTCGCCTCCGACCGGCTCTCGATCTACGACGTCGTGCTGCCGACGGCCGTTCCGGACAAGGGTGCGGTGCTCACGCAGCTCTCGCTGTGGTGGTTCGACCGCCTCGCCGACCTCGTGCCGCACCACGTGATCTCCGCGACCGACGTGCCCGCCGAGTTCGCCGGGCGGGCCGTGCGCTGCCGGCGGCTGGAGATGCTGCCGGTGGAGTGCATCGCGCGCGGCTACCTCGCCGGGCTGGGGCTCAAGGAGTACGAGCGCCACGGCACGGTGTCCGGCATCCCGCTGCCGCCCGGCCTGGTGGAGGGCTCGAAGCTCCCCGAGCCGATCTTCACTCCCACCACGAAGGCGCCCGTCGGCGAGCACGACGAGTTCCTGACGTTCGACGAGGTGGCCGGGCTGGTCGGCGCGCCACGCGCGGAACGGCTGCGCGACCTGACGCTGGCCGTCTACTCCCGCGGCGCCGAGACGGCCGCCGCCGCCGGGATACTCGTCGCCGACACGAAGCTGGAGTTCGGCCTGGACCCCGCGGGCGGGATCGTGCTCGCCGACGAGGTGCTGACCTCGGACTCGTCGCGCTTCTGGCCCGCCGACCGCTGGGCGCCGGGCGGGCCGCAGTTCTCCTTCGACAAGCAGTACGTGCGCGACTGGTCCGCGGGCCTCGACTGGGACCGCACCCCGCCGGGTCCCGAGGTGCCCGCGGAGGTGGTCGCGGCCACGCGCGCGCGGTACGTGGAGGTCTACGAGCGCCTCACCGGACGGGATTGGTCCTGACGGCACCCGGGCGTCACACCGGGGTGGGCCTCCGTTCACCCCGGCGTGCGTTCATGACGGCATGGCCGCACGCCTGATCGTCTCGCTCTCCGGACTGTCCGACGACTCCCTCGCCCGCGGTGCCGCGTTCGCCGCCGCGCTCGACTCCCGCGGCGTCACGCTCTCGCTGCTGCACCGGCCCGGCGCCCACACCCGAGGGGCATCGCCGCTGGTCGACTGGCTGCACGAGCGCCGTGACCGGGGCGACGCCGTCGTGCTGCACGGCTACGACCACAGCGTCGACCCGCTCGACGCGGGGCCGCTCACCCGCATCGGACGACGCGCCGAGTTCGCCGCACTGCCCCGGCACGAGGCGGGCCTGCGGCTGCGCGCGGCCCGGCGCACGCTCGGTGCGACGGACCTGCGCACCGGGCTGTTCGTGCCGCCGCGGTGGATCGCGTCGACCGGCACCGTCGAGGCGCTGCGCGAGCAGGGCTTCACCGTGTTCGCCGACGAGAACGGCGTGCGACGCCTGGACGGGCCCGGCTCGGTCCGGGCCCGCGTCCTGGGGTTCCGGGTGTCGGGGGAACGTCGCGCGGTGGCCGACTCCTCCCAGTTGGTCAGCGCGCGGGCGGCGGAGGCCTGGCGCTGTCGGCTGCTGGTGGCCGAGGTGGCCCGCGTCGCGCGCCGGGGCGGGCTGGTGCGCATCAACGTCCGGGCCAAGGACCTCAAGCGCGCGCCGCGGGTGGAGGCCGCGCTCGCCGCGATCGACACCGCCGTGGCGCTGGGCGCCGCACCGGTGACCTACCGCCTGTCGTCGGTGGCGCTCGCCGCGTGACCCGCGGCTCTAGAGGTCCGTGGCCGACTCCGGGTCCAGGACGCGGACCTCGGTGCCCTCGGGCGCGAGGGTCGTGAACAGACCGTAGAACACCTGCGGCTGCGCGAGCAGCCCCTGGTGCACGGGCACCGCGGTGCGCGGGGCGACCGTCCGCAGGTAGTCCACCGCCTCCGAGGCCTTGAGCCAGGGCGCCGCCGTGGGCAGGAACAGCACGTCCACCGGCGCGGGCGGCGTCGGGAACGCGTCGCCGGGGTGCAGGTGGGTGCCGTCCACGAGGTAGGCGTTGTTCGGGATCACCGGGATGTCGGGGTGGATCACCGCGTGCTGCCCGCCGAGTACGTCGACGCGCGCCCCGGACAGCCGCACCGACTCCCCGGGCGCCACCACCTCGTGGTCGACGCCCACGAGCTGCCCGGAGGTGCCGCCGTCCACGACCAGCCGGGCGTCGGGGTTGGCGCGCAGCAGCGGCGCGAGCCGCTCCACGTCGAGGTGGTCGGGGTGCTGGTGTGTGACGAGTACCGCGTCCAGGCCGGTGAGGGGCTCGAAACCCGCCGCGAACGTGCCGGGGTCGATCAGCAGCCGCGCAGACCCGGTGTCGAGCAGGACGCACGAGTGGCCGAAGTGGGTGATCCGCATGCTCCCCCCAGTGCCACCGGCGGACGGGGCCCGTCGTGATCGCCGGGATCGGGACATCCCCGCCACCGGTGACGCTCAGGTCCCGATTCCGGTGATCACGTCAGTAGCGCGGCCTCGTCGGCGGGGGTGAGGCCCGCCTGACGGGTGCGGTCGCGTCGAGGGGGCGACGGTGTTCACCGTAGGCTGGTCTCCGTGGCGAGAGTGGTGGTGGACGTGATGCCGAAGCCCGAGATCCTGGATCCGCAGGGCCAGGCGGTCGCCGGGGCGCTGGTGCGGCTCGGTATCGACGGTGTGGCCGACGTGCGGCAGGGCAAGCACTTCGAGCTCGACGTCGACGACGCGCTGGACGACGAGACGCTGCACCGCATCGCGGGCACGCTGCTCGCGAACCCGGTGATCGAGGACTGGACGGTCAGCCGGGTGGCGTCGTGAGGACGCGACACCTGCTGGTCAGGGTGGCGCCATGAGAATCGGCGTCATCACCTTCCCCGGCACCCTCGACGACGTCGACGCGGTCCGCGCCGTGCGGTACGCGGGCGCCGAGCCCGTCTCGCTGTGGCACGCCGACCGCGACCTGGACGGCGTCGACGCCGTGATCGTGCCCGGCGGCTTCTCCTACGGCGACTACCTGCGGGCCGGCGCGATCGCCAGCCTGGCGCCGATCATGACCGAGGTCGTGGCCGGGGCGCGGCGCGGGCTGCCCGTGCTGGGCATCTGCAACGGCTTCCAGATCCTGTGCGAGGCGGGCCTGCTCCCCGGAGCACTGGTGCGCAACGCCGGGCTGCACTTCGTATGCCGTGACCTGACGCTGCGGGTGGAGTCCACGGCCACGGCGTGGACGTCCGCGGCCACCGTCGGCCAGGAGCTGCTCGTGCCGCTCAAGTCGGGCGAGGGCCGCTACGTCGCCGGCCCGGATACGCTCGCGCAGCTCCGCGACGAGGGCCGGGTCGTCTTCCGCTACGCGAGCGGCAACCTCAACGGCGCGTTCGACGACATCGCCGGGGTCGCCTCGGCCGACGGGCGGGTGGTCGGGCTGATGCCGCACCCCGAGCACGCGATCGACCCGCTCACCGGCCCCTCGGACGACGGGCTGGTCGTGTTCAGCTCGGTCCTGGGAGCGGCGGTCGGACGCTGAGCAGCCGGGCGCCGGCGTGACGGACCGCCACGTACTGCTCGTCGAGGACGACCCCGGCGACGTCGTCCTCGTGCAGGAGCTGCTGGCCGAGGTGGAGCCCGACCTGCGGCTGACCGTGGCGCAGTCGGTGGCCGAGGTCGTCGACGAGGGCCTGCTCGCCGGATGCCACTGCGTGCTGCTGGACCTCAACCTGCCCGGGTCCCACGGGCTCGACGGCCTGCGTGCGCTCCTGCGGGCCGACGCCACGGCCGCGGTGTGCGTGCTCACCGGGCTCGACGACGAGCACCTGGGCATCGAGGCGGTGGCGTCGGGGGCCCAGGACTACCTGGTCAAGGGCAAGGTCGACGGGCCGCTGTTGATCCGCGCGATCCGCTACGCCGTGGAGCGCCGCCGTGCCGAGACCACGACGTTGCGGCTGCGTGAGGAGCAGCTCGTGGCGGCGGAGTCGGTGCGTCTGGAGCGCGGGCTGCTGCCCCAACCGCTGCTGGCGGGCAGCCCGGTGCGGGCGCGGTCGTTCTACCGGGCGGGCCGCGCGCGGGCGGTGCTGGGCGGCGACTTCTACGACGCGGTGCTCGGACCCGCGGGCACCGTGCACGCCATCGTCGGCGACGTCTGCGGCCACGGCCCGGACGAGGCGGCGCTCGGTGCGCTGCTGCGGGTGTCGTGGCGGGCGCTGGTGCTCGCAGGCGTCGACGAGCCGCAGGTGCTGCCCAAGCTGCAGCAGCTGCTGGTCAGCGAGCGCCACGACCCGATCCTGTTCACCACGGTGTGCACGGTGGCGATTCCGGGCGGCGGCGACGCGTCGGTGCGCCTGGCCGGGCACCCGCCGCCGGTCCTGCTGCGCCCCGGCCCCGAGCAGATCGACCCTCCGGTCGGGCTGCCGCTGGGCATCTTCGTCGACGCCGTCTGGGAGCCGCGGCGCGTGGCGCTGCACGCGGGCTGGGCGTTGCTGCTCTACACCGACGGCCTGATCGAGGGCAGGGGACCGGTGCCCGACGAGCCCCTGTGGCCCGAGGGTCTGCTCGCGCTCATCGAGGACGAGCGCGCCACCGACCTGGAGCGGCTGCCGGCGCGGCTCGTCGAGCGCGTGCAGGAGCTCAACGGCGGCCCGCTGTCCGACGACGTCGCGATCCTGCTGCTCTCCGCGGATCAGGGGACGGCGTCGTGATCGCCCCCGGTACGCGTCGGGGTCTGCGGCTCCCGGGTGCGCGGCGCAGCGATGCGGCGCGCCGTCCGACGTTGGCGCGCCTGTTCGCGACGGGCTCGGCCGTGGTGCTGCTGATCGCGGTGGCGGCGGTCGTGCTCGGTGCGGCGGCACTGAACGGGCTGACGCAGTCGCGGGCGGTGCTGCTCGACCGCGCCGCGCCGGCGCTGGACGCCGGACAACGGCTGTCGGTGGCGCTGCTCAACCAGGAGACCGGTGTCCGCGGCTTCACCCTGACCGCGCGTGCGGAGTTCCTCGCCCCCTACCGGGCCGGGGTGTCGGCCGAGGACGCGGCGCTCACCGACCTCCGCGCCCTGAGCGAGAACGGCGACCTGGGGCCGGTCGCGCGGGACCTGGCTGCCGTCGCGGCGTCGGCGGAGGCCTGGCGCGAGGCGTTCGCCGAGCCCGCGATCGAGGCGACCAGGACGGGGTCCGGCGCCGTCCCCGACCCCGTCGTGGGACGCGAGCTGTTCGACGTGGTGCGGGCGGGCGTCGACGATCTCCTCGGTGAGCTGAGAGTCGCTCAGGTCGACGCCCGGCAGGACGTGGCGGCGGCCGCGGCGTTCCTGCTGGCCGGGGCGGCCGCCGTCACCGTCGTGCTGGTGCTGGTGCTGGTGGCGGCGGCGATCGGGCTGCGCCGCACCGTCCTGGCGCCCGTGTCCGATCTGGCTGGGCAGGTCCGCGCCGTCGTGTCCGGAGACGTGCAGCGGGAGGTGCGGGCCGACGGCCCCCGCCAGATGAATGCCCTAGGCGCCGCCCTCCAGGCGATTCCCGCCCCCATCCGGCGCGATCTGGACGACACCCAGGAGGCCAACCGGCGCCTCGACGAGCAGGCCCGCGACCTGGAACGGTCCAACCGCGACCTGGAGCAGTTCGCGTACGTCGCAAGCCACGACCTGCAGGAGCCGCTGCGCAAGGTCTCCAGCTTCTGCCAGCTGCTGCAGCGCCGCTACGGGGGGCAGCTCGACGAGCGCGCCGACCAGTACATCGAGTTCGCCGTGGACGGCGCCCAGCGGATGCAGCGGCTCATCAACGACCTGCTGGCGTTCTCCCGGGTGGGGCGCACCACGAGTGCGTTCACGCAGGTGTCGCTCGGCGAGGTGGCCGCCGCGGCCGCAGCCCAGCTCGAGCAGACCCGCGCCGAGATGGGCGGGCGCATCGACCTCGGCCCGCTGCCTGCCGTCACCGGCGACTCCACGCTGCTCCGGCAGCTGCTGCTCAACCTGATCGGCAACAGTTTGAAGTTCCACCGCGAGGGGGTGCCCCCGGTGGTCGAGGTCTCCGGGGCGCTCGACGGAGAGAACGTCGAGCTGACGGTGTCCGACAACGGGATCGGGATCGACGCCGAGTACGCCGACAAGATCTTCGTGATCTTCCAGCGCCTGCACGCGCGCGACGTGTACCCCGGCACGGGCATCGGCTTGGCGCTGGCCAAGAAGATCGTGGAGTTCCACGGTGGCACCATCACCCTGCACCCGCGCGAGGGCTCCGGCGCGACCGTCCGCGTCACCCTGCCCGTCCGCCCGGCACCCGTCCGCCCGGCACCCGACCGCCCGGCATCTGAGGAGCTCTCCGCATGACGACGTCCGAACCGCGCGTGATCACCGTGCTGCTCGTCGAGGACGACCCCGGCGACGTCCTCATGACCCGCGAGGCGTTCGACGAGCACCTGCACAACCGGCTCGACGTCGTCACCGACGGGGCCGAGGCGCTGGCCTTCCTGCGCCGTCAGCCGCCCTACGAGGACGTGGCGCGGCCGGACCTGGTCCTGCTCGACCTCAACCTGCCCCGCCGTGACGGGCGGGAGGTGCTCCGGGAGGTCAAGGACGACCCCGACCTCCGCCACATCCCGGTGATCGTCCTGACCACCTCCCAGGCCGAGGAGGACGTGCTGCGCAGCTACCAGCTGCACGCCAACGCGTACGTGACCAAGCCCGTCGACTTCGACGGCTTCATCGAGGCGATCAAGCAGATCGACCACTTCTTCGTCAGCGTGGTGCAGCTGCCGGGTGGGCGGGACCCGAATCGAGGTACGTGACGTACTTGACGTACGTATGACAGCGGTTGACTATGACGGTTGACACTGGCGGCAGCAACCGGGAGGTGTGATGTCTGCCCTGCACTACGACAGCTACACCGACGCCCGCACGCACCTCAAGGACCTGCTCGACGCTGCGGGCCGGGGCAGGCTCGCCACAGTGCGGCGAGATGCGTCCACCGTGGTGGTCCTGGACGCCGAGCGGCTTCGGCTGCTGCTTGCCACGAACGTTCCGCCGGCTCAGGTCGTGCCCGAGGCGGGCGGCTGGTCGGTGTTTCTGCCGGGCCTTCCCGTAGCGGCGGACGCGGCGAGTTTCGACGAGGCGATCGACGAGTTCGTCGACGCCTTGCGCGAGTACGCGGCCGACTGGCAGGACCGCCTGCTCGACGTGGCGAACCACCGCGACAACTGGGCCGTCGTCGCGCTGGTGGGTCTCAGTGACGACGACCAGCTGCGCAGGTGGCTCGTCGGGTGACGTGGCCGCGCCCGACCCGGAAGGACCACGAGCGGTTCTGCGAGAACGAGGGCTGGGCACGGGTACGCGATGCGCGAGGGCGCACCGGAACACATCATGTGACGTGGGAACTCCCGCTGCCCGACGGCCGCGTCCTGCGCACGCGCATCTCCCATCCCGTGGATCGCACCGACTACGGCCGGGGGCTGTGGGCGCACGTGCTGCGCGACCAGCTTGACGTGTCGGAGCCTGAGTTCTGGACGGGCGTGAAGAACGGCACGCCACCGCCCCGGTCGGTCCCGGTCAGTCCGCCCACGGCCTTGCCCGCCG
>JAKDLE010000733.1 GCA_030453005.1 Pseudonocardia sp.
AACCGCAGGTCAACCACGCTCAGACGCTCACTCCACGAGAGCCGCACCCGAATCGAATGGGAGAGTCCCACGAAAATCCCGGGTAGGCGGTGCCGCGGCGCGTGACGGTGGACCGAGTCGGTCGGATCGTGATCCCGAAGAGCCTGCGCGACGCGATCCGAACCACGAGGCACACGCGGCCTGCCGCCGTGCGTTGGTCGATCACCGGCCCGCGCTGGCCGGGCACGCCGCGTTCGAGGCGCACTCGGTGTTGACCAGGCCACCGATCCCGCTCCGACTGGCGCCGGACCAGGCTGCTCGGGTGCTCGGCGCCGCCTTCCGTGACACCTGTTGGCTCGGGTCCGATGAGAGCGACCGGCTGCGCGTGGAGCTGGGAGAGCGGAGGATCATCGGTGGTGGGGTGTTCGACGCGCTCGTCGGTCCAGGAGGGCACCTACCTCGCCCTGGGCGTGGCTTTCCACGTCGTGGGATGAGGGGCGGCTTCAGGACCCCTCTGCCGCGGAGAGCGCCTCGGCGACAGACTGGTGGCGGAACCGGTAACCCGCGGCCTGCAGCTTCGCCGGGATCGCCCGCTGTCCGGAGAGCAGCATCTCCTCACCCATCGAGCCCAGCGCGGCGCGGATGACGAACTCCGGCACCGGGATCGAGGTGGGTCGCCCCACGGCGGCGGCCAGCGCCGCGGTGAACTCGCTGTTGGTGACCGGCGTGGGGCCGGTGAGGTTGACCGGACCGGTCAACCCGGGCGTCTCCACGGCGAACCGGATCGCGCCGACCTCGTCGTCCAGGGAGACCCACGGCATGTACTGGCGCCCGGACCCCAGCCGCCCGCCGAGGAAGCCCTTGTAGAGCGGACGCAGCCTGCCCAGCAACCCGCCCGCGGGGGAGAGCACCAGCCCGGTGCGCAGCAGCACGACGCGGGCGCCTGCGCCTGCGGCCTTCCCGGTGGCGGCCTCCCACTCGCTGCAGACGTCGGCGAGGAAGCCCGTTCCCGCCGGGTCGGACTCGTCGACCGCCCGCGAGCCGGTGTCGCCGTAGAAGCCCACGGCCGAGCCGGACAGGAAGGCGGGCACCCGGTGCTCGGCGACCGCCGCGGCCAGCACCTCGGTGGGCACGGTACGGCTGTCGCGCACGAGCTGCTTGCGCGCGCCGCTCCACGGTCGGTCGCCGATGCCGACCCCGTTGAGGTTGACCACCGCGTCGACGCCGTCGAAGGTGCCCGGTTCGACGTGGCCCGCCGGTGGGTCCCAGCCCCGCTCGTCGGGTGCCGCCGGCGCCTTGCGCACCAGCCGCAGGACGTCGTGTCCCGCCTCGCGCAGGTGGGAGACGAGGGCTGTTCCGATCAGACCGGACGACCCGGCGATGAGGACGCGCACCCGATGATCCTCGCCGAACGCGGAAGGGCGCGCGACCCGGGGTCACCCGGCATCGCGCGCCCTCCCATGAGCGACCGCTCCATGCGCTCGGGCTACAGGCCCAGGTCGGCCTCGAACGCGCCCTCCTGCAGGCGGGCCTTGATCGCGGAGAGGAACCGGCCCGCGTCGGCCCCGTCGACCAGGCGGTGGTCGTAGGTGAGCGGCAGGTAGCAGACCGACCGGATGGCGATGACGTCGTCGCCGTCGGCGCCGGTGATCACCATCGGCTGCTTGCTGATCACACCGGTGCCGAGGATGGCGACCTGCGGCTGGTTGATGATCGGGGTGTCGAACAACGCACCGGAACTGCCGATGTTGGTGATCGTGAACGTGCCGCCCGACAGCTCGTCCGGGCCGATCTTGTTGTCGCGGGTGCGGGCCGCGACGTCGGCGATCCGGCGGGCGATCCCCGCGATGTTGAGGTCCTCGGCGTTTTTGATCACCGGGACGAGGAGGCCGCGGGGGGTGTCGACCGCGACGGCGAGGTGCACGTTGCCGTGGTAGGTGACCTCCTTCGTCTCCTCGTTGATCGACGCGTTGACCTGCGGGAACGCCTTGAGCGCCTCGACGACGGCCTTGGCGAAGAACGGCAGGAAGGTGAGCTTGACGCCTTCGCGACGCTCGAACTCGGCCTTCGCCCGCGACCGCAGCCGCGCGATGCGCGTGACGTCGACCTCCTGGACGGTGGTGAGCTGCGCCGAGACCCGCAGCGACTCGGTCATCCGCTGCGCGATGACCTGGCGCAGGCGCGGCATCTTCACCGTGGTGCCGGGCTCCGGGGCGCCCTTCGCCCGGGTCGCCACCGTCTGGGGCTGCGGGGCGGCGGGCCCCGGGGACGCCGCCGCGGCCTGCGCCTCGGCGGGTGCCTCGGGCTCCGGGGCGGCGGCCTCGGCCGCGGCGATCACGTCCTGCTTGCGGATGCGTCC
>JAKDLE010000060.1 GCA_030453005.1 Pseudonocardia sp.
GCGGCGGGGCTGCGGGCCGAGGTCGCCGGGGCGGGGGCCGAGGTGACGTTCGCCGCGTGCGACCTCGCCGACCGGGACGCCGTCGCCGCGCTGGTCGCCGCGGTACCGGACGCGCGACCGCTCACCGGGGTCGTGCACGCCGCAGCCGTCATCGACGACGGTGTCGTCGAGACCATGACGCCCGAGCGGATGGACACCGTACTGGGGGCCAAGAGCGCCGGGGCCGAACACCTGCACGCCGCGACCGCGGGGGTCGACCTTGCGTGGTTCGTGCTGTTCTCCTCGGCGAGCGGGCTGCTCGGCAACCCCGGGCAGGCCAACTACGCCGCCGCGAACACCCATCTCGACGCGCTCGCGGCGCACCGGCGCGCCCACGGCATGCCGGCGACGTCGCTCGCGTGGGGCTACTGGGCGGACACCGGCGGCATCACCGCCGCGCTCGGCGAGGCCGACCGGCGCAGGCTGGAACGCGGCTGGGCCCGCCCGATGTCGACCAGGGAGGGCATGGCGCTCTTCGACGCGGCGCTGCGCAGCGCGGAACCGCTGCTCGTGCCGCTGCTGCTCGACCTCGACCGGCTCCGGTCGAGCATCAGCGACGGCCCGGTGCCGCCGCTGTTTCGCCGGATGGTCCGCGGCGGGCTGGCCAGGGCGGCCGGGCGGGACACGGCTCCCGCGCTGGGCGATCTGAGCTCAGTGACCCCGGCGCGCCGGCGCGAGCTGCTGCTGGACCTGGTCCGTGGCCAGGTCGCGGTCGTGCTCGGCCTGCCGTCGCCCGCGGCGGTGGCGCCCGACCGGGCGTTCTCCGAGATCGGGTTCGACTCCCTGACCTCGGTGGAGCTGCGCAACCGGCTCGCCGCCGCCGCGAAAGTCCGGCTTCCCACGACGGTGGTCTTCGACCACCCCACCCCGGCCGCGATGGTCGAGCTGCTGGTGGCCGGAATGGGCGGGAACGGGCCGAACGGGGACGGGGAGCCGGCGCCTGCCTCGCCCGCCCCGGCCTCGGACGGGCTCGACGACGACATCTCCGCTATGGACGCGGGCGAGCTGGTGCGGCTGGCCATGGGCGGTGGGTCGGCCGGAGAGCAAGGCTCGTCATAGCCGCGGGCGCGACGGTGGCCAGGTCACCGATCCTGACCGAGGAGTGGAATGGCCACCGCTGCGCACCACCGGTTCCCGACAGCCTCGCTCCAGCTCTTCGCCTGGCTCACCGAGCAGTTGCGGTCACCCGCACCGGCATCAGGCTTCGAGGAACCCCGTGGGATCGGGGGAGCAGCTCGGGCACGACGCGTCGCGCCGCCACGCCGGAATGGCGGTCGAGGCGGACGTCGTCGAGGAGATGGGGCCGGTCGTCGCGACCCAGGACGGCGCCTCATCGCGGACCCCTGCAGGTCATGTGGGGTCTCTCCGGTGTCACCCTGGTGGGCGACGGACGTCACCCGGCTGGGTGTCTTAAGATTTCACAACATTGTGAATGATGTGTAGACTGTTGGAACGAAGCAAGTTCGTTCGTGAATCGAGGGTGGACATGTCCGATGCCGTCGACGTCCGGGGGCTCACGAAGTCCTTCGGCAGCACGTCGGTGCTCAGCGATCTCAACCTGTCGGTCGGATCGGGGGAGGTGCACGGGTTCCTCGGGCCGAACGGGGCCGGCAAGTCGACCACGATCCGCGTCCTGCTGGGGCTCATCCGGCCGACGTCGGGGACCATCTCGCTGCTCGGAGGTGATCCCTGGTCGGACGCGGTGGAGCTGCACCGCCGGATCGCCTACGTGCCAGGGGACGTGACGCTGTGGCCGAACCTGACCGGCGGGGAGATCATCGACCTGCTGGCCCGGCTGCGCGGCGGTCTCGACGCTGCGCGGCGCGATGCGCTGATCGAGCGGTTCGAGCTCGACCCGCAGAAGAAGGCCCGCACGTACTCCACGGGCAACCGGCAGAAGGTCGCGCTGGTGTCGGCGCTGTCCTCGCGCGCCGACCTGCTGATCCTCGACGAGCCCACGTCGGGCCTCGACCCGCTGATGGAGCGCACCTTCCGTGAGTGCCTGACGGAGGAGAAGTCCGCCGGGCGCACCGTGCTGTTGTCGAGCCACATCCTGTCCGAGGTCGAGGCGGCGTGCGACCGGGTGACGATCATCCGCAAGGGTCGCACCGTCGAGACCGGCACTCTCGCCCAGCTGCGCCACCTCACCCGCACCACGATCGAGGCCGAGCTGACCACGGTTCCTGCGCAGCTGCACGCGGATCCTGACATCCACGACCTGACGGTCGAGCGGACCACCGTGCGGTGCCAGGTGGAGCCGCACCGGATGGACGCCGTTCTGCGGATCCTGCTCGAGGGTGGCGTGCGTAACCTGGTCGCCCACCCGCCGACGCTGGAGGACCTCTTCCTCGAGCACTACCAGAACGCCGGCGCCGGGCCCGCGGAGGCGGGTCACGGCGGCCAGCACTCCCAACACCTGGAGAGGACAGCCCGATGACGCAGCTCGCGGGTACCGGAGCACTCATCAGGCTGGTGCTACGTCGCGACCGGCTGATCCTGCCGCTGTGGATCGTGCTGGTCACGGCGTTCTTCGCCGGCACGGCGTCCAGCTTCGCCACGGCCTACCCCACACTGCAGGCGCAGCAGGACTTCATCGACAATGTGGTGAGCAACCCGGCAGTCGTCGCGCTGATCGGGCCGGTGCTCGATCCCGGTGTCGGGGGGCTGACCGCGTGGCGGATCGGCACGGTCGGATCGGTGGTCGTCGGGCTCATCGCGATCCTGGCCGTCGTCCGGCACACCCGCACCGAGGAGGTGGAGGGGCGCCAGGAGCTGGCGCGGGCGGCCGTCGTCGGTCGCAGCGCCCACCTGACCGCAGTGCTGGCCGTTGTCGGCGCCGGCATGCTGGTCATGGCCGCGTTGACCGGGCTCGCGCTCGCCGCGCAGGGGCTGCCGGCGTCGGGTGCGTTCGCGCTGGCCTTGGCACTCGCCGCGGTCGGCTGGGTGTTCGCCGGCGTCGCGGCACTCGCGGCGGAGATCTGCTCCACCAACCGGGCCGCGTCCGGCGTGAGCGTGGCGGTGCTGGCGCTGGCCGTCGTGGTGCGCATGGGTGCCGACGTCGGCGCCGGCGCCGGCCCGACGGCGTGGCTGGCCTGGCTCACTCCGACCGGGTGGCTGCAGCAGGTGCTGCCGTTCTCCGAGCAGCGCTGGTGGGTCTTCCTGCTCTTCCTGATCGTGACCGCTGCGCTGGTCGGCGCGGCCTACGCGGTACGTGACCGCCGCGACATCCGCGCCGGGCTGCTGGCGGACCGCCTCGGCCCGGCACACGCAGGGCCCGGTCTGAGCAGCGTGTTCGCCCTGACCTGGAGGCAGAACCGCGGACTCCTGCTGGCGGTCGTGATCGGCTACGGGCTGCTCGGGCTGCTGATGGGCAGTGCTGCGCCCGGTGTCGCGCAGGCCGGCGCGCAACTGGGTCCGTTCCTGGCCAGGCTCGGGGTCGCCAACGGCGCCGAGGCGCTCGTCATCCTGCTGATTTACGTGTTCGCGGAGGTACTCGCCGCGTACGCGATCATGGTGACGCTGCGGCCGCGGTCCGACGAGACCGGTGGGCTGGCGTTCGTCCTGCTCGCCACGCCGACCAGCCGGACCCGGTGGGCGTTGAGCCAGTTCGTCATCGTGGTGCTGGGCACCGCAGCGGCCATGCTCGTGCGGGGTGTGACGATCGGGCTGACCTACGGGCTGGCCACAGGTGACTTGGCAGGGCAGCTGCCCGCGGCCGTCGGATCGGCACTGGCGAAACTGCCCGCCGTGTGGGTGGTGGCGGGGGTGGCCGCGCTGCTGTTCGGTCTCGTCCCGCGGCTGTCGGTCGCGCTCAGCTGGGCGGTGTTCGTGATCGTGCTGGCGTTGGAGATCGGCTGGGAGTTCGGTTCGGTGCCCGACGCCGTGTTCGCCGCCTCACCGTTCTCCTACGTCTTCCCGCTGTCCGGGCAGGCATCGCTCAGCGCGGTGCTGGGCCTCACCCTGGTCGCGGCCGTACTGGGTGCCGGCGGCCTGCTGGCCCTGCGGCGCCGCGACATCGGCTGACCCGCTCGAGCGACCCGACCTACGGAGGGCATCGGATGACGGACGTCGAACGGATATCGGACGGGGTCGCGGGCCCCGCCGTGGACGGCAGGGCCCGGTTCGTCGAGCAGTTCGCGCTCGACTGGTCGCGGGAGGGCTTCCCGCGCATGTCGGCGCGGGTGTTTGCGGCCATCCTGATCTCGGAGGAGGGGCGGCTGTCGGCCGTCGAGCTCGGCGAGCTGCTCGACGTCAGTGCGGCGGCCGTCTCAGGCGCGGTGCGCCACCTCACCGGCGTCGGGCTGGTGGCCAGGGAACGCGAGCGGGGTAGCAGGCGCGACCACTACCGGCTCCTGGACGACGTCTGGTATGAGTCGTTCTCCCGCGCCGACGAGCGGTTCGGGAGCTGGGCCGCCACCCTCGCGCTGGCCGTCGACGCGGTCGAGCCGGGTTCGGACGCGCAGCGGCGGCTCGATGACGCACGCCTATTCTTCCTGTTCCTCAGGGAGCGGTTTCCCCAGCTCATGGCATCGTGGAAGGAAAGGCACGGCGAGCGGAACCCCTGATCCGGAAGGGGAGCCCTGACGGTGCCCGCTCCCGCTGTGGCGGGAGCGGGCATCCGTACCTGCGGCACGGCGGTGGTGCACGACGGGGTCGGTGGCCCGAACAGGCCCGAAACCTGCTGACGACCCTTCTGGTCAGCAACGGCCACAGTCTCCGGGTGTTGCTCGGCGGTGACCATGCACTGATCAACTCGCTGCACGCGTTCGTCGCCGAGTACCCGCTGGGTGAGAGCTACTCTCGCACCTGATGCTGGCACTGCACGATCGCGGCGGCCGGAGGATGGCCCAGCTCATGTACCAGCGGGCCTAAGTACTGCTCGACGCCCTGGGTGTGCCGCCGCCCCCGAGCTCCGGCGTACCCACGCCGCGGCACGGACGTCGACAAACGATCACGGGTGATGAAGCGGGCCGAGCGCGAGACGTTTCAATTCGGCGGGTTGACCTACGCGCTCAGCGGGCAGTTCGACCAGATTGGTGACTGTTCGTCGCGAACCCGGTCATGTCGTGACCGGCGGTCGGTGACCTGGCCCACAGTCACGCCTCCGCCCCTCCGAAGTCGGGTGCGGACGGCTACAGTGTGACTCGTTGGAGTCACATCCGGTCGGATGATAGCAGACGTAGATCCACAGCGGCTCGTGGCCGCCGACGGTGGAACCTCCAAGGGGCGGATCGGCCGTTGGTCGACATCGGAAGCATCGGTGCATCCGGTCGACGACAGACCGCCGAGGTCGATTGAACCCCGATCCGCAGGCCGGCGTCGATGTGCGATGTGCGATGTGGAAGCGCGTCAGGCCTGGGGGGTCGATATGGCGATCGATCGACGTCAACAACTGCACGACGTGCTCCGGTTCGTCGTGTTCGAACGATATTTCCGGCAGCGGACCGTACTGATCCAGGGACCCGTCGGTTCGGGGAGAACCTCTCTGCTCTGCGCGCTGGCGGATGAGGTCCCCGAGGAATTCCTGGTCCTGCGGGCCACGGGCTCGCGCGCTGAGAAAAGTGATGACCATGGTGTCATCGGGCAGCTGTTCGCTAATCCGGATCTGGCACCGGGCGTCGTAGGTGCCTTCGACGAGCTGACCGCGATGCGTGCCGTGACCCCAGGGCCCGACCCGGGGAACGGTCGCTGCAGATGGGCTCTGCAGAAGCTCGCGCAGGAGCTGGTCGCGGCGACGGCCGAGCGCCCGGTGGTGATCCTCCTCGACGACAGCCACCTCGCCGATGAGGCGTCGCTCGGAGATCTCGGCGTGCTGTGGCGAAGGATGGCGACGGCCGATGTCGCCGTGGTCGTCACCCAGCTGCTCCCCGCGCAGGCGGAGGGGCACCCCTGGCTCAGCGAGGTCGCTGTGCACCCGCGGACCCGACAGGTGCGGATCGAGCCGCTGTCGGAAGCGGAGATCGAGGCGATGCTCGCCGCGAGGATCGGCCGGGCGCATGCGCGGGTCGCCGCGGCATCGGCGCTGGCGGTCACCGGAGGCAGCCCGCTTCTCGCCTCGGGACTGGCCACGGACCAGCCGGTCCGATCCCATGGCGCCATCGGGTCCGGCGAGTTGCTCTTCGGCGCCGAGTTCGCGCGCCGCGTCGTGCTGAGCGTGGACAGTGTCGGACCGTCGACCCGCTCGGTCGCCAGGGCACTCGCCGCGCTGCACCACGCCGTCGACCCGCCCGGGCAGGCCGAGACGCTGTCGATGATCGCCCGCGCGCTGGAGTCCGACGTCGACGACGTCGGGTTCCGGTTCGGCGAGTTGGAGAGCGCGGGACTGATCAGCGCCGGGCGGTACCGGGCCGCCGTCGCCGCCGATGTCGTCGTCTCGGACATCCCGGCCGAGCAGCGGGCCGAGCTGTTCAGGCGTCTCGCCGAGATCGTCCATTTCGACGGAGGCAGCGACGAGTCCGTCGCCCGGCTGCTCGAGGGGACGTCCGAGGTGCCGCGGGAGTGGGGCGTCGACGCACTGTGGACCGCAGCCCTCGACGACATGCGGCACGACCGCGTGGAGACGGCCCTGGCGCGGCTCGCCGCCGCCGCTCGCGGCACGGCCGACCCCGCCCGCGCCGCGGCCATCAACTTCCTGAGGCTGCGATTGGAATGGCGCACCAACCCGGTGGCCGCGAGCGAGCTGTTGCCCCTGTCGGTCAGCGCCGCCACCGACGGACTCCTCGGCGGGCCCGAGGTCCACCAGCTCTGCTGGTACTTGGCCTGGTACGGGCACGTCGACCGTCTGCGCACCCTGGTGGACGGCTCCGCAACGATGCGCGCCCCGGACGACCGGCGACTGGTGGATCTGCTCGTGCCTGCGGTGTTCACTCCTGCGCGCGATTCGGGCCCGGCGCAGCCGGATCAGCCCACGTCCGACGACACGTACGTCGGGACTGGGGCTCGCCGCAGCAGGTTCTCGATGCTCGTGCACTCCATGCGGACCGGCGCGACGCCGGGACTCATCGCCGACGCTGCTTCGCCGATGCTGGCATCGCCGTTCCTGGATGAGACCTTCGAGTTCCACGTCACTGCACTGACGGCCCTGCTGCAGGCCGAGCGGCACCCCGAGGCGATCGCGCACGCCGACGCGCTGATCGAGGACGTCCGCGAGCGCAACGCGCCGACCTGGCTGGCGATCCTGCTCTCGGTACGAGCAGAGCTCCACCTCCGCTCCGGTGAGGTGGAGGAGGCCCACTCCGTCGCCATGACGTCGATCTCGACGATCAGTGTGAACGGGTGGGGGGTCGGACTCGGGATCCCGTTGGGGACGGCGGTGCTGGCCTGCGTCGCGCAGGGCCGGCACGCCGATGCGGCCTCGCTGTTGCAGACCCCGCTGCCCCCCGAGGTGTTCGAGACCCGGTTCGGGTTGGCGGTGCTGCGGGCGCGGGGAATCTGCAGGCTCGAGCTCGGATCGACGGACGAGGCACACGAGACCTTCATGCAGTGCCGGTCTCTGGCCTTGTCCTGGAGCATCGAGGCACCCACCTACGCACCGTGGCGCATGGACCTCGCTCGGGCGAGGCTGCTTCTGGGTGATCAGCATGGGGCCAACCGGTTGGCCCGGGCTCATCTCGAGCGATGCGCGACGGCGGGTCCGCGCGTGCGCGGACTCGCGGCTCAGGCAGTGGCGGCCACCGTGCCCGGCCCGGAGCGGATCGAGGGCTTCGTCGAGGCTGTGGACCTCCTGCGGCAGTCCGGTGATCGGTACGCGTTGGCTAGGGCACTCGTCGATCTGGGCAACGCCCACGAGGAGTTCGGCAACAGCAGTGCCGCGTTGGTCGCCGGACGACGGGCGGCCGTACTCGCGCGCAGTTGCGGTGCCCATCCGCTGCTCGACGACCCCTTGGTGATCCGCAGTTCCGGTGGACGGCCGGGCGAGGGGGCTGGGGCCGGATCTGCTTTCCTCAGTGACGCCGAGCAGCGCGTCGCCATGCTCGCGGCCGATGGACACTCGAACAAGAGCATCAGCACGGAGCTGTTCATCACCGTCAGCACGGTCGAGCAGCACCTCACACGCATTTACCGGAAGCTCGGAATTGTCAGCCGGTCTGATCTGCGTGCGGCGAGCTTCGGTCAACCGTGGGGACGGTCTGGTCAGCGGGCGTGCGGCGTGACATGACTGTGCATGGTTCACCGCCGGCCTGCTGACTTGAATGGTTACGAATTGGCGGCGACCGGATCCTGGCGAAGCACTGCGGTGAGAAAGAGCATGCAGTTCTCGACCATCACTGCGCAAGCGCTGATTTAGCCGGGCCGTTTACCGTTCATCGACCATTGCTTGAACGTGCCGAGGAACAGGTAGCCGCCATGAGTGCTAATCAGCTGACGACCGCCGACGTCGCCGCCTTCTACGACCGGACCAACGAACTGCTGACCCGCTACTTCGGCGGCAGCATGCATTACGGCTACTGGGACGGCCCGAACGACGCGGCCACCTTCGCCGAGGCCTCGGTGCGGTTCACCGACATGATGATCGCGACCCTGCGGGCGGGCGCCGCCCGGCAGATCCTCGACGTGGGCTGCGGCACCGGCAGGCCGACGATCCAGCTGGCGCGCAGCACGGGCGCGCAGGTCGTCGGGGTCTCGATCAGCGCCCACGACGTGGAGCTGGCCACTGAGCTGGCCGCGGCGGAGGGCATGACCGACCAGGTGAGCTTCCGGCAGGCCGACGCGATGGAGCTGCCGTTCCCGGCCGGCTCGTTCGACGCGGCCTGGGCGTTCGAGTCTCTGGGCCACGTGCCCGACCGCTCGCAGGTCCTGGCCGAGATCGCGCGGGTGCTGCGCCCCGGCGGCAGGCTCGCCCTCAGCGACGCCTTCGAGCGGGTGCCCGTCGAGGAGGAGATCCGCACCGACTTCGACGGCGTGATGGCGGCGTGGCGCGCCGTCGACCTCGTCGACCGCGCGACCTACGAGCGGATCGTCACCGAGGCCGGGTTCACCCTCGACGCGCTCACCGACGTCAGCGACCACATCGTCTACTCCTACCCGCGGATCTTCCGGTCGCTGATGCACGACCGCGACACCGAGCCCGACTTCCCCGAGGAGCTCGCCGACCTCGCCGCCGCCTACGAGAAGATGGCGCCGCACAGCCGCGCCACGGTGGCGAGCTCGGGCTACCTGACGATCGGTGCGGCCCGCACCGGGTAGCGCTTTAGCGGAACGCTAGGCGCTCACCCCATGGTCACCAGGTCGAGTGAAAGCGGACCGCCGCCTGTGGCGGGAGGATCGGGGGCGACCCGTCCCAGAGACCGAGGAGCGTTCGTGCCCAAAGAGCTGATCGATCTTCGCGGTGCGGAACGCACCCTCCTGATGTCGCTCTACCTACACACCCTCGACGCGCGCGAGTCCACACCGGTGCTCGGCGACACGCACGCGGCGGAGGTGCTCGACCGCGTCGAGTACGACGCGGGCCAGTTCGCCGGCTTGGCGGGCAACGAAGAGCTCATCGTGGAACGGGCACGGGTCATCGACGACCGGGTGCGCACGTTCCTCGCCGCCCACCCCGGCACGACCGTGGCCCACCTGGGCTGCGGTCTCGACAGCCGCTCGTCCCGGCTCGACCTGAGCTCGGCGGCGCGCTGGCTCGACATCGACCTCCCCGAGGTCGCCGTCCTGCGCCGGAAGCTGTACCCGCCCCGCGACGGCGTCGAGGTGCTGGCCGCCTCCGCGACCGGACCGGAGTGGTGGGGGGGGGGGGGGGCCCCCCCCCCCCCCCCCCCCCGGGGGGCGGGGGGGGGGGGGCCGAGGAAACCCAAAGCGGGGGGCGGGTGGCCCAGGGGGCCCCCCCCGGGGGTCCCCG
>JAKDLE010000734.1 GCA_030453005.1 Pseudonocardia sp.
CGCATCGCCGACGTCGCCCGCACCCCGGTACTCGTGCCCGCGTCGCTGCCGCTGCCCGCTGTGCGGGATCGCCTGCGCGAGGCCGACGACGAGTTCGCCTGCGTCGTCGACGAGTACGGCGGCCTGGCGGGCGTCATCACGACGGAGGACATCGCCGAGGAGCTCGTCGGGGAGATCACCGACGAGCACGACCCCGCGGGCCGCGACGCCACCCGCGTCGGCGACGGCGAGTGGACCGTGCCGGGCACGCTGAGCCCCGACGAGGTGGGCAGGCTCGTCGGCGAGGACCTCCCCGAAGGCGGCTACCAGACGATCGCCGGGCTGGTGATCGAGCGTCTCCAACGGCTGCCGCTGGTCGGCGACGCTGTCGAGGTGGAGACCGGTGAGCGGCACCTGGTCGTCACCGTGAGCGCCGTGGAGCGCCGGGTGCCCGCCACCGTCCGGCTCGCCTTCATCAGCAGGGAGGTGACGGCATGAGCATCGCCGTGTCGTTGTGGATCACGGTCGCGCTGGTCGCGTCGAGCGCGTTCTTCGTCGCCATCGAGTTCGCGCTGGTGGCGGCGCGCCGCTACCGGCTGGAGGAGGCGGCGGAGACCAGCGCCTCGGCCCGGGCGGCGTTGCGGAGCGCGAAGGACCTGTCGCTGCTGCTCGCGGGCTCCCAGCTGGGCATCACGCTGTGCGTGCTCGCGCTCGGCGCGATCAGCAAACCGGCCGTCGAGGAGCTGGTCACCCCGCTGCTCGGCGGGCTGGGCGGGGGCGCCGCGGGCGTGCTGGCGTTCGTCCTGTCGCTGATCGTCGTCACGTTCCTGCACCTCGTGGTGGGTGAGATGGCGCCGAAGTCGTGGGCCATCGCCCACCCGGAACGCTCGGCCACGCTGCTCGCGCTGCCCATGCGCGGGTTCATGGTGCTCACCCGGCCGCTGCTGCTCGCCCTCAACGGGATGGCCAACTGGTGCCTGCACCGGGTCGGGGTGGAACCGGTCGACGAGCTCGCCGCGGGGCGCACGTCGGACGACCTGCGTGAGCTGGTGGACCACTCCGCGAGCACCGGCGCGTTGGACGCGGTCCGACGCGACCAGATCGTCACGGCGCTCGACCTCGACAGCGCCCCGCTGCGCGAGATCGTGCGCCCGCGCGACGAGCTGGCCGGGGTGCTCGCCACGGCGACCGTCGAGGAGATCCGGGAGGCCTCGCGCGCGAGCGGCCACCTGCGGCTCGTCGTCGGCGAGCCGGGACGGCCGGTGGGCGTCGTGCACGTCCGCGACGCGCTGTCGCGGCCGTCGCAGATCACGGCGGCCGACCTGATGCGGCCGGTCCCCCGGCTCGACGCGGACACCCGGATCCACGACGCGCTGCGCGCGATGCGCGAGCGGCGCAACCACCTGGCCCTCGTGGAGTCCGACGGCGAGCTGCTCGGGCTGGTCACCATGCAGGACCTGCTCGACCGGCTGCTGCCCGCACCGCCCACGTCCGGTTCATGAGGGTTGGCCCAACCCCGCGCGCCGGGCCCGTTCCACCGCCTCGGCCCGCCCGCTGACCTGCAACTTCGCGAACAACGCCGACGCGTGGTTGGTCACCGTCTTGGCCGCGAGCCCGAGCCGGGCCCCGATCACCGCCGTCGGCAGCCCGGCGGCGAGTAGCTCGAGCACCTCGCGCTCGCGCGGGGTCAGGTCCGGGAAGGGGTCGGTCGCCGCGCCGCCGGCGAGCCGGCCGAGCACGAGACGCGCCACCCCCGGCCCGAAGATGACCTCGCCGCAGGCGACCGCGTGGATCGCGCGCACGATCTCCTGCTGGCTCGCCCCCTTGAGGACATAGCCCCTCGCTCCGGCACGCATCGCCGCGAGCACCGAGTCGTCGTCGTCGAACATCGTGAGCATCAGGACGGCGACGCCCGGCGCGGCACGGGCGATCTCCGCCGCCGCGGCCACCCCGTCGAGATCGGGCATCTGCACGTCGAGCACGAGCACATCGGGGCCCAGGGTCACCGCGGCGCGCACCGCCTGCCGGCCGGTCGCCGCCGTGCCGATTACGTCGATGGCGGGCACCGAGCCGAGAAGTGCGGCCAGGCCGTCGCGGACGACCGGGTGGTCGTCGGCGAGCACGACGCGCAGTGGTTCAGCCACCGTGCTCACCCACCGGGAGCCGCGCCCACACGAGCCCTCCGCCGCCCTCGCCCGGACCGGCGCGCCACGTGCCCCCGAGCTCGGCAGCGCGCTCGCCGATGGAGGTCAGGCCGACCCCGGGAACCCATACCGCCGGGCGTGATCCGTCGTCGCGGACCGAGAGCTCCAGTGCGCCGTTCATCGCGATCCGCACGTCGATCCGGCCGGCGCCGGC
>JAKDLE010000735.1 GCA_030453005.1 Pseudonocardia sp.
GCGGGCAGCTGAGTCCGCGATCGGGGAGCTCGACGGTGCTCCTGGCCCGCCCGCCCAGTGCGTGTTGTTCGCCTCGGGGATGGCGGCGATCGGCGCGGTGCTGCGGCTCGCCGCGCGCGACGGGGCACTGGTGCTGCCCAGCGACGGCTACTACCTCGCGCGCTCCCTCGCGCACGGCGAGCTCGTGCCGTTGGGTGTCGAGGTGCGGGAAGTGCCGACGGTGGGGCGGTGGCCCGCTCTCGACGGTGCCGCGCTGGTGCTGGTGGAGACCCCGTCCAACCCGGGTCTGGACGTCACCGACATCGCCGCGGCGGCCGCGGCCGCGCACGCGGTCGGGGCGCTGCTCGCGGTCGACAACACCACGGCGACCCCGCTCGGGCAGCGCCCCTTGGCGTTCGGCGCCGACATCGTGATCGCCAGCGACACCAAGGCGCTGGCCGGGCACGGCGACGTCGTGCTGGGGCACGTCAGCGTCCGCGACCCCGTTCTGGCCGCGGCGTTGCGTGAGGCGCGCTCGCGCGGTGGGGCCGTGCCGGGGCCGATGGAGGCGTGGCTCGCCCACCGCGGACTGGGCACGCTCGACCTGCGGCTGGCCCGGCAGGCGGACAACGCCCGCGCCGTCGCGACGGCCCTGCTCGACCACGCGCGGGTGTCCGACGTCCGGTGGCCGGGGTTGCCCAGCGACCCCGCCCACGCCGTCGCCTCCCGGCAGATGCGCCGGTGGAACGGGGTGCTGCGGTTCACCCTGCCCTCGGAGCGGGCGGTGGGGGAGTTCCTGGCGGCGTCGCGGCTCGTCGGTTCGGCCACCAGCTTCGGGGGTCTGCGCAGCACGGCGGATCGGCGGGCCCGTTGGGGCGACGACGTCGCTGCGGGCCTGGTGCGGTTCTCGGCGGGGTGCGAGGACCCGGCGGATCTGGTCGCCGACGTGCAGGCGGCGCTCGGCGCCGTCACCGCCTGAGCTCCTGGGAAGCCGACGTCGCCGCTCGGTCCGATGCACGGGTACGCACCGGTTGACGCCTCGGAGGAGGATCGGCCGGTCGGCGATGTTGCTCAGGTCCGTAGCCGGAGGCGTGCCTTCCGTGCGGCCTTCGCAACCTTCCGGTCCACCGGGGCATCGACGATCGCGTCGAGGACGTCGACCAGGTCGGGGTGCCCGGTCCTCGAGCACTCGGCGATCATCGCGAGCTGGTCGGCCACCGGGTGACCCTGAAACGCCTCGTCGACGATTCCGTCGTCGGCGAGCACACTGAGCTGGTCGACGAACCCGAGCATGGTCTCCCGCAACGCCACCTGCGATGGCTCGATCGAGCCGTCGGCCAGCAACCACATGGTGGCGAGCGAGCCGGGGATCCCGCCTGCCGCACGCAGTTGTTGCGCGGTGCGCGGCCCGTGTTCCCCGACGAGGCTGAGAACCGGTAACGCCCGCAGGCGTCGTGCGGGCTCCTCCGCCGTCTCCAGCACGGTCTGCGCCTCCACCGCCGCCTGTTCCGCGCCCCGGTGGGCCACCCATCCGGCCAGCTCCGCGTCCACGATCTCCGGATCGGCCGAGGAGAGGGCGTCGATCAGCTCGACGAGCGGCGCGCCCGCGAGTTCTCCGACCACCGGAGCGCGCACACCCTGCTCCACGAGCCACCGGTTGAGCGCCCACAGACCGATCGGGGTGAGGGCGACCAGGGTCGGGTCGGGCTTCTTCTGGCCGGTGGCCTCGCGGATCATGCGGCGGACATCCGGATCGTCGCTGACCTCCGTCGTGATCGCGCCGAGCGACTCCAGGGCCGTGAGAGCGTCGCGGAGATGCCCTCGCCACTGCTGCCGCACGGCCCGTGGCGGGTTCGAGTACGGGGCGAAGCCGAGCATGCCCACCGGTGCGTCGAAGGTGATCTCCAGGAGCAACGCCGCCGGAACCGGGGATCCGCCCGCGGTGTAGAGGCTCAGCGTCACCAGCTCGAACATCTCTCGCCAGTGATGCCACATCGGTGCGACGAACCTCGGTTCGTCCTCGGCGTGCCGCTCGCCCACCCCGGCGAAGGCGAGGAACACGCGCTCCCAGAGATCGACCGGCCTGCCGATCAGCCGCCCGCGGCTGCGGACCGGCACCAGCTCGCCCTTGAGGGTCCGTACCAGGCCCGCGGCCCGAGCCCAGCGCACGAGCAGGACGAACTCGGGCTGACCGCCGTCCATGCCGACCGCCGTCGCGGCGTCCTGCGCATCGTCGGGCGTCAGCGCACCGGCCGGGTCGAGCGTGCGACCCTCGCCCACCCACGTCACGAAGGCGGTCAGCCTGCGCAGGGCCGTGCTGCCGGTGGCCGCGTCGTGGAGCTCGTCGGCCGAGGGAA
>JAKDLE010000736.1 GCA_030453005.1 Pseudonocardia sp.
TGATCGTCGTCCTGGCGCGTTTCCGGCCACATCCGGAAATGCACTGAAGCCACGATCAAGGCACCCAGCTGCTCTGCCCTGCCCGCGGCGAATTGGCCAGCAGGGTCACCGCGGACGGCAAACTCGCGCGGCCGATCCGCAAACTCGCGCGGCCGATCCGCAAACTCGCGCGGCAGCCCCGCGCCGTTCCCGCCGGGGGCGTCAGCGGGAAGCGGGGAAGCCGGTCCGTACGGCGCGGCAGCGGGGCGACACCGCGGGGCGGGGTCCAGAGGGCCTCGACCCCCGTGGCCGGCTCGAACGAGGGCGCATACGGCGACGCGGTGCGGGGCCGGTCCGTCGACGAGGACCGGGCGCGCGCCATTGCGTCGCGGTACTCCTGCTTCTTGCGGTTGATGACGTGGTCGACGCTGAAGCGGCCCGGGCCCGCCGCCGCGAGCATCAGGAACCCGGCGCCGATGACGCCGACCAGCTCCCACCCGCCGTCGCCGACGAAGATGCCGTTCTTCGCGTGCACGAACGCCGCCGCGCCGGCCATGATGACCATGTTGCAGACGCTCACGAAGGGCGTGAGCGCACCGAGGATCAGCAGTGCGCTCCCGGCGAACTCGACCATCGTGACGAACGACGCCGACACGATCGCGAGCGGGATGCTCATGGTCTCGAAGCCCTCGGTCGTGCGTCCGATGCCATTGATGACCATCTTCTGGTAGCCGTGCGCGAACATGACGGGAGCCTCCAGAACCTCGGTGATCGACTGTCTCGTTCGGTGGGCGACGTTAACCCGATGGGGAGGCGCGAACACGGCCGGTCAGTGGGTCGGGCGGCGTCCATTCGCCGTGACGCGACAAGCAGTCGGTCCAGTCACCCGACCATGTGGTCGCTCGTGGTCTACCGATCGCCTTCCGTCATCGTCCGTCACCGTGACGAGTGACACACCGTGTCGGCGGTGCTGTGTCGCGCCACCTGGTTGACGCAGCAGGCGGCGCGGTCTTGCCTTCGGTGGGTGGCCTCTCCGACACCGGACTACTCCGTTCTCACGCACCTCGAGTGCTCCCGCGACGGCACCCGCCACGACGCCGACACCGTGGCGGGCACCTCCGCGCTCGGCGCACCGCTCCTCGCGCGCTACGACCTCGAACGGGCCGCGTCCCTCGTCTCTCCCCAGGTGATCGCGGCCCGTCCGCCGGACCTGTGGCGCTACCACGAGCTGCTGCCCGTGCGCGACGAGCGGCATGTCGTCACGCTCGGGGAGGGGATGACCCCGCTGTTGGACCTGCCCCGCCACGGCGCCCGGCTCGGCGTCCCCGCCCTGCGGATGAAGGACGAGGGGCTGATCCCGACGGGTTCGTTCAAGGCTCGCGGAGCCGCGGTGGGTGTCTCGCGGGCCAAGGAGCTGGGCGTGGACGGGATCGCGATGCCGACCAACGGCAACGCGGGCGCCGCGTGGGCCGCCTACGCCGCGCGGGCCGGGATGCGGGCGCTGATCGCGATGCCGGTCGACGCCCCCGTCATCACCCGGCGCGAGTGCGTCGTGGCGGGTGCGGAGCTCTACCTCGTCGACGGCCTGATCGGCGACGCCGGCGCCTTGATCACGAAGGCGGTCGCGGAGCGCACCGGCTACCAGGACACCTCGACGCTGCGCGAGCCCTACCGCCTGGAGGGCAAGAAGACGATGGGCTACGAGATCGTCGAGCAGCTCGGCTGGCGAGCGCCGGACGTCATTCTCTACCCCACCGGCGGCGGCGTCGGGATCATCGCGATCCACAAGGCGCTGCAGGAGATGCGCGAGCTGGGTTGGCTGCGCGGTGGGTTCCCGCGGCTCGTGGCGGTGCAGGCGCAGGGGTGCGCCCCGATCGTCGACGCGTTCACCGCAGGCCTCGCCGAGAGCACTCCCCCGGCCGACGCCCGCACGGTGGCGTTCGGCATCACCGTCCCGAAGGCGCTCGGCGACTTCCTCGTGCTCGACGCCGTGCGCGCCACCGAGGGCACCGCCGTGGCGGTGAGCGACGCCGAGCTGCTCGCCGCGCAGGGGGCGCTGGCCCGCGACGAGGGCACCTGGATCTGCCCGGAGGGTGCGGCGTGCCTGGCCGCGGTGGGGCGGCTGCGGGAGTCGGGCTGGCTGGACGGCACGGAGGACGTGGTGGTCCTCAACACCGGCAGCGGCCTGATCTACCCCGACACCGTGCCGGTGGACGTCCCCACCCTGACGGCCCACCGGTAGTTTCGCGTTCATGGACAAACCGCCACGCACCCTCGCGATCGACGTCGGCGGGTCGGGGCTCAAGGCCACGGTGCTCGACGCCGCCGGCGAGATGGCCTCCGAGCGGGTGCGCCG
>JAKDLE010000737.1 GCA_030453005.1 Pseudonocardia sp.
ACGCGCTGGTGATGCTCGTGGCCGGTCCCACTCCGCGCGAGCAGGCGGCGGGCCTGCGCACCGCGCTGCCCGCTCAGCCGGACGCCGTCCGCGCCGTCGGCACCGAGGGCGGGACGGTGGTCGTCGAGATCGGCGTGGACGTCACACGGCTGCCCGACCACGAACGGCTGCTGGCCGTCGCCCAGGTGGTGTGGACGGCGACCGAGGCGCTCGGAGTCGAGCGCGTGCGGTTCCGGCTCGGCGGACGACCGGTCCTGGTACCGACCGACGCCGGTCCGACCACCGGGCCGTTGCGCCGCACCGACGTGAGCTCGGTCGCGCCCCGGTAGCGGCGGCCGGCGCAGCGTCGACCACGAGGCTCAGTCCGTCGCCGGGATGAGCTCGATCGACTCGGCCTGGATGTAGGGCTCGCCGGTGAAGTCCTCGAACAGGCCGTCGTCGAGGTCGCCGCCGACGAACTCCTCGACTCCTGCCACGTCGAACCGCTCCATCACGGTGCCGGTCACCTCGACCGCCGAGTCCTCGGTGATCGGGATCCCGGCGTCCGCACTGACGATGAGCAGCTCGTCGGCCCCGGTCTGCAGCGTGCCCGCGATCGTGAACGCCTGGGTGGAGATGAGGTCGTTCACCTCGGCGCTGACCGTGACCGTCTGTCCGACGAACGACGCCGGATCGGCGAAGTCGGGCTGGTCGAACACCCCGATGTCCTCGGTCGGCTCCTGCTGGATGTCGGCGACGTCGGCACCGGCCTCGGATCCGGCGGTGTCGCCGCAGGCGCTGAGCAGCAGCGTGGACGCCGCCGCGACGCCGACGAGGGCGGCGCGGCCTGCGAGCCCGCGCTTGTGGGTGGTGAGCAAGGTGATCCTCCTGTGCTGTCGTATCCGCCGGTCGGCGGCTGGGCCTCGGCTACCCGAGGCGGGTTCCGCGCATCCGGAGCAGGCGCGACGGACATCCGGTCGTCATCTCGCCCCCGCGACTGTGACGATCGTGTGGCGTCGGGCCGACGCGGGCCTGGGCCTCCGTGACGGTTTACGTCGTGCCGCGCGCCGACGCGTGCATCGCGGCGCGAGCGGGCACCCCCGCGGGTGCGGAACAACGATCGGCAGGCGATGCTCTGTGGAGGGGTCCGCGGTGGCTGACGACGGCGAGACCGCGCAGCAGGCGGCGTGCGCTGGACCGCGGCGTCACGACGACACACCCGCGGCGGCTCCACCTGCCCCCGTCGAGGGGCGGCGGAGGGGACCGCGGGAAACGGTCCACCCACTCCTCCGGATCGGGCGCTTCGCGTGGGCGCTGCTCGGTATCGCCGGGGTGTTCGTCCTCGCCTGGCTGGTGGCGACGCGGCTGGCGGTGGTGGTGGTCCCGCTCCTGCTGGCGCTGTTCCCCGCCGCCCTGCTCGCTCCGGCGGTCGGCCTGCTGCACCGCCACCGGGTGCCCCGCGCCCTGGCCACCCTGCTCGCCGTGCTCGTCGCCGCGGCGGCCGTCGCCAGCGTGTTCGCCTTCATCGTCCCGGCGTTCCTCGCCCAGCTCCCCGAGCTGAGCCAGTCGCTCACCCAGGCCGGTTCCCGGCTGGACACGTTGATCCACCGGCTGCCCTCCGTCGAGCCGAGTGCGACGCTGAGCGGGCTCGTCCGTCAGGCGGTGGTCACGTTCTTCGGCGGGATCAACGCGGTGCTGCTGGCCGCGTTCGAGATCGTCTTCGGCCTCCTGCTGGTGCTGGTCGTACTCGTCTGCTACCTCGCGGGCGGTGCCCGGATCGTCGGCACCGGCGTCACGCTGCTGCCGCTCCGGTACCGGGCAGGCGGGGCCGAGCTCGTCGACCGCGTCTGGTGCACGCTCGGGTCCTACATCCGGGCCCTGTTCCTGGTGGCGCTGTTCGACGCGACGTCGATGGGGATCGGGCTGTGGCTCCTCGGGGTCCCGCTCGTCCTACCGCTGTCGGTGCTGGTGTTCTTCGGCGCGTTCGTCCCCTACATCGGGGCGTTCCTCTCCGGCCTGTTCGCGGTACTCGTCGCGTTCGCCGAGGCGGGCCTGGGCGCGGCGCTCGCGGTGCTCGCGTTGATCGTCGTGGTCCAGCAGGTCGACGGGAACGTCGTCCAACCCCTGCTGATGGGCGCCGTCACCCGGCTCTCGGCGTTCACCGTCATCGTCGCGGTGGCCGCAGGCGCCGCGCTGCTCGGCGTGCTGGGGGCCTTCCTCGCGGTCCCGACCGCGGCCTGCGTCGCCCAGGTGGTCGCGTTCGCCCGCGAGCGTGGGCTCCTGCCGCCGAGGCGGCAGCGGCCGGGGGTGAGCGCGGAGGGTCGGCCGGGCCGCGCGGCTCGCTGATCACCGT
>JAKDLE010000738.1 GCA_030453005.1 Pseudonocardia sp.
GGGGCGCCCCGGCCGGGCCGCTGCGATCCCTGCCCGGAGAACACCCACGCCGGGTCGCCGGGCGGCGAGCCGGGGGTCGTGGGGCGCACGGTCCGCACGCCGGCGGTGGCACCGGAGCTCCGGCCCGCCAGGCCGTGCAGGGCCTCGACCATGCCGGGTCCTGCACCGACGACGACGGCCCGGGCCGGGAGCAGCGGGCGACGGCGCACGAGTGTCGCGGCGACGTGCCGCGGGTCGGCCTCGGGGTGCACCCCCTCGGCGAGGCGCGCGGCCTGGCGGGCCACGGCGTCGGCGTCGGGGCCGGAGACGACCCACACCGTCGGCCCGTCCTCCGTCTCGGCGACGGGCGCGTCGGCCGGTGGTGCCTCCTCGATCACGACGTGCGCGTTGGTGCCGCTCGCGCCGAACGACGAGACCCCGGCCAGCCGCGGCCGCTCCCCGCGCGGCCAGTCCTGCCGCTCCGCGGCGAGCGCGAGCCCGTCGTCCCAGTCGACGTGGGTGGAACCGGCGTCGGTCGTGCGGGTGGCCGGCACGGTCCCGGCCCGCAGCGCCATCACGACCTTGATCACGCCCGCCACACCGGCCGCGGCCTGGGTGTGCCCGATGTTGGACTTCACCGAACCCAGCCACACCGGCCGTTCCGGCGAGCGCTCGGCCCCGTAGGTGGCGAGCAGGGCGCCGACCTCGATGGGGTCGCCGAGCCGGGTGCCCGTGCCGTGCCCCTCGACGAGGTCGACGTCGGCCAGTGCGACCCCGGCCGCGGCGGCCGCGGCCCGGATCACCCGCTCCTGGGCGGGCCCGTTGGGTGCGGTGAGCCCGTTCGACGCGCCGTCCTGGTTCAGGGCCGACCCGCGGACCGTCGCGAGGACGGGGTGGCCGTGGGCGCGGGCCCGCGACAGCCGCTCCACGACCAGCACGGCGGCCCCC
Source organism: Pseudonocardia sp. (assembly GCA_030453005.1). GTDB lineage: Bacteria > Actinomycetota > Actinomycetes > Mycobacteriales > Pseudonocardiaceae > Pseudonocardia. The sequence goes on from JAKDLE010000738.1 coordinate 928, forward strand.
TCCGACCAGCCGGTGCCGTCGGCGTCGTCGCAGTAGGACTTGCAGCGCCCGTCGGCGGACAGACCGCGTTGGCGGGAGAACTCGCGGAACACCTGCGGGGTGGCCATCACGGTGGCCCCGCCGACCAGCGCGAGGTCGCACTCGCCGCGCGTCACCGCGCCTGCTCCGACGTGCAGCGCGACGAGCGACGACGAGCACGCGGTGTCGACTGTCAGCGCGGGCCCCTGCAGACCGAACGTGTAGGCGATCCGCCCGGACATCACGCTGGGCGCGGTGCCGATGAGGACGTGGCCCTCCGCGAGGTCGGGGACGCCGCGCAGCAGCTCGGCGTAGTCGTCGTACATCGAGCCGACGAACACGCCCGTCGAGGAACCGCCGAGCGAGCGGGGGTCGATCCCGGCCCGCTCGAGGGCCTCCCAGCAGACCTCCAGCATCAGCCGCTGCTGCGGGTCGAGGGTGACGGCCTCGTTCGGGGAGATGCCGAACAGGCCCGCGTCGAAGTCGGCGGCGCCGGTGAGGAAGCCGCCCCGGTCGGTCGAGGAGTGCCCGACGCGGTCGGGGTCGGGATCGAAGAGATCGGTGTCCCAGCCGCGGTCGGCCGGGAACGGTCCGACGACCTCACCGCCTGCGGAGACCAGGTCCCACAGTGCCTCCGGCCCGTCGATGCCGCCGGGGAACCGGCAGCCCAGCCCGACGATCACCACCGGGTCGGTGTCGGAGGGCACCGGTGCAGGCCCGCCTGCGGGAACGGCGGCATCCCCCGCGGGTGCGACGAGCTCGGCGAGCCGGGCCACCACGGCGGCGGGGGTCGGGAAGTCGAACAGCAGTGTCGCGGGGAGCCGGACACCCAGCTCGGTGGCCAGCCGGTTGCGCAGCTCCAGCGCCATGAGCGAGTCGAGTCCCAGCGCGAGGAACGGGCGGTCGATCGCGAACCCGTCGTCGGGGCGGGCGAGGACCCCCGCGACGTGCTCGCGCACGAGCGCGGTGAGCCTGCGCAGCCGCTCGGCCGGGTCGATCCCGGCCCAGCCGTCCGCCGTGATCACCGCGGTGAGGGGTTGGGCGGCCGACCGGGAGACGAGCGCCCGGGGCGCCGCGAACGGCGGGCGGGCGGCGCCTGCGCGGGTGAGCGCCAGCGGGAGCACGACGGGCTCGTCGCCCGCGACGGCCGCGTCGAACAGGTCGAGCGCGGCGCCGGTGGGCAGCGGCACCACCCCGAGCCGGTCGAGCCGGGCGCGGGCGGCGTCGTCGAGGTGGCCGGTCATGCCCGACCCCTGCTCCCACAGTCCCCAGGCGAGCGACTGCACCCGGGGACCGCTCCCACCGGTCCGGGCAGACGCAGCGGCGTCGAGGTAGGCGTTGGCGGCGGCGTAGTTGCCCTGGCCCGCCCAGCCGGCGAACCCCGCG